>JAICYZ010000099.1 GCA_025933935.1 Chitinophagaceae bacterium | reverse complement strand
TTTCTTTGTTTACTGCCGACGCCTTTACTGAAAACTTATCTTTTTGAAGACGGCAATTCCGTTTTGGTTTTGTTTACAACAGAAGTAACGCTTGAGATCACTCCTGCAATATCAGAAAGATCAGCAGGAACGATCATGGTATTATTTGTCTGCGCCAGTTTGCCAAATTCCGTAAGATACTGCTCAGCAATTCGTAGGTTTACAGCGCTCAAGCCGCCTTCTTCATTGATGGATTGTGCTATTTCGCGGATCCCTTTTGCAGTAGCTACCGCCACCATTTCTATTTCAGAGGCTTTTCCGCTGGCTTCATTTATCCTTCTTTGTTTTTCACCTTCAGATAATGCGATGGTTTGTTGTTTTTCACCTTCCGCACGATTTATTTTCGCCTGCTTATCTCCTTCTGATTCTGCGATCAGCGCTCTTTTCTCCCGCTCTGCACGCATCTGTTTTTCCATCGCATCTTTGATACTTTGCGGTGGTGATATATTTTTTACTTCATATCGCGATACTTTAATTCCCCACGGACCGCTGGCTCTGTCCACTGCCTCTACAATGGTTGCATTCACTGTTTCGCGCTCTTCAAAAGTTTTATCCAGTTCCATTTTGCCAATTACGCTTCGCATGGTGGTTTGTGAAATCTGAATTACCGCGAATTTATAATTATCAATTCCATAAGATGCTTTTTGCGGATAATCACCTGCAAATATAGTACGCCATCAACCTCCACAGCGATGTTATCTTTGGTGATACATATCTGGGATGCCACGTCCAGCGCTTGTTCCTTCAGGTTTTGCTTATAAGCTACCTTATCAATAAAGGGAATTAAAATATGAAACCCTGCTTCCAGTGCGCGGTTAAATTTACCCAATCTTTCAATGATGTAAACGGATCTTTGTGGCACTACTTTGAAAGTGGATAAAACTGCCAACAATAAAAAAAGGATTACAAATACCAGGATAATGGTTGAGGTCGTCATAAGTGTTTAGTTGATTTTACAAGTAATAAAATACTTTCGTTTCCTATAATAATTACATTTTCGCCTTTTTCAATCGTATCTTCAGAAGCTGCCTGCCACGTGGTTCCCTTAAAATCTACTTTACCATTTTCACCAGGCAAAATGGCGGTTACCGCTTTCGCCGTTTTACCCAAAAATTCATCTTCCAAAAGTTCTGTAGAATGCTTTCTTTTCCATAATATTTTTGAAAACCATTTTCTTAGCAAAAGAATTGTTGCGATAGAACTGATTAAAAAGATAATTAACTGCTCATTAATGGTAAGATCAAAGAAAAGGCAAAGAATGGCTACGATCCACGCTCCAACTGCAAAAAAGAAAAGTATGAGCCCCGGTAATAGGAACTCTAAAAGAAATAAAACGAATCCTACGATAATCCAAATAACAGCAGCGTTCAGGAAACTCTCCATGAAATTGAGTTGTTTGATAATGAAGTGTCAAATATAGATTAATAAAGTCAAAGTGATGTTTGCTCTAATTCCACACACTAAAACCCTTCTAAACTCTTTGCTAAATCTGCTACATTCTCAAATTTTTCTACGTTCAGAAACAGAAGATTTAATGCTTTCACTTCTTTTAAAATGAGATGATCAAATGCTATTGCTCTTGCCGCAAATTGATCAATCAAATATTTTTCGTTGCTGGATTTATTAAAATAGTTGGACGATTTATAAATTCTGTCTTTTAAAAATTGATCGGAAGCGGTAAGCCAAACAGCCGTTATTTCTTTTGAATAGATGCTATGAACTAATCTCGGCAATAAAGCCGACCCTTCCATTACCAGGTGATTTCTGTGCGATTCAATAACGGATAGGACAAGTGGCCATATTTTTTGGTAATGCTTTACTACATCCACAAGCAAATCGTGCTGCGATAAATTGAAATAATGTTGCTGAACATGCAAAGGAATCTCTTCCGGTCTTTCTTTCCACGGGCGTCCCGGATGTCGTGCAAGTTTATCAGTTGATATATTGATCAATCCAAATTTAGCTGCCAAGAATTCAGCAAGTGTAGATTTTCCGGTATGTGAAGTGCCACCGACGAGGATGATATTTTTTTCAGTATGGATCAACGCAAAACTTCTTTAATTCACGAACAGGTTTTATCCAGTTACATCAATAAAATAAATTCATTTTTTTTAAAAAATTCCTTCGGCATTTCTGGTTGTTTCAGAGGCAACTTCTTCTACCGAAATATTTTTTATTTCTGCCAGTTTTTGAACGATATATTTCAGATAACTACTTTCATTTCTCTTTCCACGAAAGGGCGCCGGCGCTAAATATGGAGAATCAGTTTCCAATACCAGGTATTTTAAATCAATATCTTTTATCACTTCCGCCAATCCTGAATTCTTAAAAGTAAGAACGCCACCAATACCGAGAAGAAAACCTGCGTCAATAATTGCCCTTGCATTTTCTGACGTTCCACTGAAACAATGAAAAATTCCAAAGAGATTTTTCCCTTTATATTCTTTCACCAAATCAATCGTTTCCTGCATGGCATTTCGTGTATGAATTACCAGTGGTTTTTCATATTGAATCGCCCACTCGGCATGAGTATGAAGGCTTTCATACTGCTGTTTTGAAAAAGTAGTATCCCAGTAAAAATCCAAACCGGTTTCACCAATTGCTGCAAATTCTCTTTGAGCTAATTGCTGTTCCATTTTTTTTAATTCGTCTTTATAATTTTCTTTTACCGAACAGGGATGCAAGCCAGCCATCGCAAAAACTTTATCCGGAAATTTTTTCTCGAGGTTTAATAGCGCTTCATTTTCTGAACTATCAATTGCAGGCAGGTAAAATTTTTCCACGCCTTCCGCCTCAGCTCTTTCAATTACTGCGTCTATATCCGCTTTAAACTCAGCCACATATAAATGGGTGTGGGTGTCGATCAATTTCATGCTCACAAAGGAAAATGTTTTTTTTAACTCTGATAAAACTTGCCCCTTTAAACTTTTAAAGCAATCGCTAATAAAGGGAAAACGTAGCTCTGTAAAAAAATATTTTTCCGCAATAAAAAATTGTTGATAATTTGTTAAATAATATTTAACTTCACGGCAGTTTTCATAGGGTACGGATTAAAAACGGGCTTGAGTATCTACTCAGGCCCAATTTTTTTAGAAAAGCTCTTTCCGCAAACTTTGAAATTGAAACCCTTTCTCAGAATAATACTTTAACATACGTGGAAGCACGTATTTCAGTACAGTAAAGGCTTTCGCACTATCATGAAAAACGATGATCGAACCGGCCTCGCAATTATTTACTACATTAAGATAACAATTTTCACCGGTTACAGAAGCGTCAAAGTCACCACTTAAAACGTCCCACATAATCGTTTTTAATTGAAGCCTTTCGCCACTGATAGCATTTGATTGGAACCTGGTAATCCTTCCATAAGGAGGCCTGAATAGATCAGAGTCAATAATTTTTGCTGCTTCTGATATGTCATTGAGATATTTTTTGTCGCCAGTTTTCCAGCCATTTAAATGGTGGAAAGTATGATTTCCCGGTTTATGACCTTCTTCAATGATTCGTTGATAAATGGGAAAATGTTCTTTTACATTTTTACCAATACAGAAAAAAGTGGCTTTGGCTTTATATTTTTTTAATTCTTCCAAAACGAATAAAGTCGCTTCAGGATGTGGGCCATCATCAAAAGTCAGGTATAAAATTTTTTCGTCTGTTTTTATATTCCAAACCCGTTCCGGAAAAATCTTTTTCAATATCCATGGTGTCTTTTTCAAATAAAGCATGAGGATAAAATTACAGTAAACCGATAAATATTTCTGTTTCCTATTTTTCGTTTCAGAAATGGAGGAAAAAGGATGATCTTTTGTAAAGAAGCAACCATGTATTATGATTCTTCGTTTGAAAGATTATAAGGCCTATAAAAAACAATTGACAAAATCAATAATTGGTATTACCTTTGCGGCCTTAAAAAATCATGCCGTAACATGATAAATGGCCAGTAACATGGCATAATATCTCTGTAACACAGTAAATGGCATGTCAATTAACTTTTAAAACAATAATTGTACATGAAATTAAGTCAATTTAAATTTGACCTCCCTCTCAATCTAATAGCACAAAATCCGACCAAAAGAAGAGAAGACAGCAGAATGATGGTGATCGAAAGAGCCACCGGAAAAATCGAAAACAAACATTTTAAAGACATCCTTGATTACTTCGATGATAAAGATGTTTTTGTAGTCAACAACACGAAAGTTTTTCCTGCAAGAATGTATGGAAAGAAAGAAAAAACCGGCGCTAAAATCGAAGTTTTCCTTTTAAGAGAACTGCACCGGCAAAACCGTCTTTGGGATGTAATTGTAGATCCTGCAAGAAAAATAAGAGTAGGCAATAAATTATATTTTGGAGAAAATGATGAACTGGTGGCCGAAGTAATTGATAACACCACCAGCCGCGGAAGAACCATTCGTTTTCTTTGGGATGGAACAGAAGAAGAATTCAGAAAGATGTTGTATTTCATGGGCGAAACTCCTTTGCCAAAGTACATCAAACGCAAGCCGGATGAAGAAGACCGTGAAAGATATCAAACCGTTTATGCAAAACATGAAGGCGCTGTCGCCGCTCCCACCGCGGGTTTGCACTTCAGCCCTGAATTAATAAAACGTTTGGAAATCAAAGGTGTGAAATTTGCAGAAGTTACTTTACACACCGGCCTTGGTACTTTCAGGCCGATAGAAGTAGAAGATCTGAGCAAGCATAAAATGGATGCTGAATACTATCGTATAGACGAAGAAGCATGCAAAATTGTAAACAAAGCGAAAGAAACCGGTCACAGGATTTGCTCTGTAGGAACAACAACCATGCGTGCCATGGAAACTTCTTTCACTGCACAAAAATTATTAAAACCCTCTGAAGGCTGGACCAATCATTTTATTCATCCGCCTTATACTTTTAATATCGCCGATTCATTAATTACCAATTTTCATTTGCCGAAAACAAGCCTATTAATTATGGCTTGTGCTTTTGCAGGATACGACTTGATGATGGATGCCTATAAAAAAGCCATCAAAGACAAATACCGTTTTTTCAGTTATGGCGATGCGATGTTGATTATTTAAAATACTTTTATTTTGATAAAATCTTCCGGCTAATGGTCTTTCATTAGCCGGTTTTGTTTTCCAAAACAAGCTCCTTTTTTGCAGGAAACAAAGGAATAACGTAATTTCCTATTTCAAAAAGAGATTGAAATTTAGCTTAAAAGCATCGTTTTTTATTAATCCTGCAACATGGTTTTATTCCTCTATTGACTTACCTTTGCAGCCCATAATTAGAAAAAAATATGAGTGGCGCATTAAAAGAAGTCAGAAACCGGATTAAAAGCGTTCAAAGTACCCAACAAATTACCAAAGCCATGAAAATGGTGAGCGCGGCAAAGTTAAGAAGGGCTCAGGATGCCATCATCCAAATGAGGCCTTATGCACAAAAGCTGCAGGAAATGCTTGGCAATATCGTTGGCAATGCTGAAGGAGATATTAATCTTGCTCTCGCAAAAGAAAGACCAATTGAAAAAGTTCTTTTAATCGTTATTACCAGCGACCGTGGCTTATGCGGAGGTTATAACAGTAATCTCATCAAATTAGCAAAACTCGATATTCACGAAAAATATGCTGCCCAATTTGCAAAAGGAAATGTCCAAATCCTTCCTCTCGGAAAAAGAGGTTATGAGCATTTTACAAAAAATCATTACAAGGTAATTGACCGTTTCTGGAACATTTTTTCTGATTTGTCTTTTGAACATGTAGCAGAAGCAGCAAAATACGCCATGGATGCTTTTTCAAAAGGAGAAATTGATGCAGTTGATGTTGTTTACAGCGAATTTAAAAATGCTGCTACTCAAAAATTTATTGCGGAACCATTTTTACCGGTAAAGAAATCTGTGCCACAAAAAGGCGGTACAAAAGCCGATTTTATTTTTGAGCCTGGTAAAGAAGTTTTGTTACAGGAATTAATGCCAAAAATCCTGAACACACAATTGTACAAAGCAATTCTTGATTCACATGCAAGTGAGCATGGGGCACGTATGACTGCAATGGATAAGGCTACCGATAATGCAAATGAACTTTTGAAAGTCCTGAAAATAAGTTATAACCGTGCAAGACAAGCCGCAATTACTACAGAGCTTACAGAAATTGTAAGCGGTGCTGCTGCTTTGCAGGGATAATCAATTGACTGATTCGTTCATGAATTAAAAATGGAATTAAGCGTCATCATCCCACATATTGAAGCATTAATATTTGCCAGCGACAAGCCTCTGGCAATAAATGACGTGGTTGAATTGCTTAACAACGCATTGGGGTTTATTGAAGACCGCGCCACTCCTGATCAGATTGAAGCCGCAGTAAATGCGATCAAAGAAAAATATGATTCTGAATTTTATGCATTTGGCCTTGTAGAAAGCGGTGGTGGGTGGCAATTTCTTACCAAACAGGAATATCACAAAACAATTGCTCAACTGAACGGTGATAAATTTCTAAAAAAATTATCTGCAGCATCTATTGAAACCCTTTCTATCATTGCTTACAAGCAACCCGTTACCAAGTCCGAGATTGAACTGATTCGCGGAGTGAATTGTGACTATGCGGTGCAGAAACTTTTGGAAAAAGAACTGATCGTAATTTCCGGAAGAAAAGAAGATGCTGTAGGAAAGCCGTTGGTTTATGCCACTTCTAAAAATTTCATGGATTATTTTGGAATCAATTCTGCTGATGATCTTCCTAAGATAAAAGAGATTTTGAAACAAGAAATAACCGAAGCAACAAAAATTGAAAGAGAAGAAAATATACAAAATAAAGAAGAAGCTGTGATAAAAGAAATTACATCAGTAACTGATGAAAGCAGCGGAATCAACGAAGATGATTCGACGGAAATTTCTCAATGATTTTTTCAAAAAAGATTCGCATTTTCATCACAACAGTTTTCTTTTTTCTACTTTTATAAACTTTTCTATTTTTCGATTAAATGCTTTTAAATTTTTTATTCTTTTATAATGTCAGAGGTTTTATCTCATAATCAACTGGCTGCAATTGCTGATGAATTTGGAACTCCTCTTTATGTTTATCATGCCGAAAAAATTGCTGCGCAATATGAAAAATTAAAAGATGCTTTTGCAGGGCAGGATGTGGTTTTCTTTTATGCGTCTAAAGCATTAACCAACATCAATGTGCTGCGGTATATAAAATCACTTGGCGCTAATATAGATTGTAGCTCAGTGAATGAGGTGAAACTTGCGCTCCACGCTGGCTTTGCCGCCGGCAAGATTTTATACACTTCCAATGGAATTGCTTTTGACGAAATTGAAGAAGCAAAAAACCTGGGCGTGCATATCAACATCGATAGTCTTTCCAACCTGGAGAAATTTGGAAAAAAGTTTGGACATTCTTATCCCGTAGGGATTCGTTTGCGGCCCAATATTTTAGCAGGAGGAAATCTAAAAATTTCCACCGGGCATGACAAAAGCAAATTTGGAATTCCGGTTGATCAATTCGAAAAAATAATCGACTGCGTTGACAAAAACAACCTTTTTATCCAGGGTTTGCATATTCATACCGGAAGTGAAATCAAGGACGCAGATGTTTTTGTAAAAGGAATCGAAAAGCTTTTTGACATCATTCCTCATTTTAAAGAACTGGAATTTATAGACCTTGGCGGAGGTTTTAAAGTGCCTTATAAAGAAGGCGATTCAGAAACGGATATCCATTTGCTAGCGGAAAAAGTAAAAGAATCATTTGCAAATCATCCCAATCCAAGGCATTTGCAAATCTGGTTTGAACCGGGAAAATTTTTAGTAAGCGAAGCAGGATATTTTATTACCCGGGTAAATGTTTTAAAGAAAACTTCGTCAACAGTTTTTGCAGGCGTAAACAGTGGTTTCAATCATCTGATTCGGCCTATGTTTTATAATTCTTATCATAGAATTGAAAATATCAGCAATGAAACAGGCCCGAGAAAAATATATACCGTTGTTGGCAACATTTGTGAAACGGATACATTTGCTGAAGACAGGGAAATCAATGAAATTAAAGAAGGTGATTACCTCGTTTTTTATAACGCGGGAGCGTATGGATTTGAAATGTCTTCTAATTTTAATTCACGACTAAAACCTGCGGAAGTATTGGTAAAAAATGGAACGCCGGTATTGATAAGAAGAAGAGATGTTTTTGAGGATTTGCTGAGAAACCAGTTGGAAGCGCAGTAAAATTAGAAGCGCTTGAATCCTTTAGTATTACTTAGGAAAATAAAAATCTGCGATATTTCTTTGTTTGTTGAAATGGCAGAAAGATTAATAAAATAATTATGGAAAAGATAATCATTGTTGGTGGCGGCGTGAACGGGCTTTGTGCTGCTTATTATTTACAAAAAAGTAATTGTGAAATTACCGTTATTGATAGCGGTGACATTTCGAATAATTGTTCTTTTGGCAACATGGGTTTTTTATCGCCAAGCCATTTTGTGCCGTTGGCGTCTCCCGGCATTATCTCTGAAGGACTAAAGTATATGCTGAGCAGCACCAGTCCTTTTTACATCAAGCCAAGACTAAATCTGCCTTTCATTCAATGGGCGTTAAAATTTTATCAAAACAGCAATCAAAAAACAGTGGAAAAAAATTCACCGCATCTGAGTGAATTATTAAACCTTAGTCGCCGCCTGATGAACGAAATAAGAGATGATATTGGCGATGTATTTGACATGGAAGAAATCGGTTGTATGATGATGTGCCATTCACAAAAAGCTTTTGAAGATGAATTGAAACTATTGGAAGGAGCTAAAAAGTTCAAACTTGAAGTAGAAGTTTTAAATCGGGAAGAATTGCAAAAACGTGAGCCGGACGTTGAATTGGATATTTATGGGGCCTTGCTGTTCAAAGATGACGCGCATATTCAGCCGGGCAAGTTTATTGTTGCCATGAAAAATTATTTAGAAAAAAATGGCGTCAATTTTCAACTGAATACAACGGTTACCGGGTTTAAAAAGAATCACAAAAAAATAGAATCAGTAATTACCGATAAAGGCACTTTTACCGCAGATGAGATCGTACTGGCAGCTGGAAGCTGGCTGGCAAAACTTGCAAAGATGGCTGGTGTTAAATTATTGCTTGAAGGCGGAAAAGGATACAGTTATACTTATGAATATGTTGAGAAAAATATTCGGTATCCTGCAATTTTAGTTGACGGCCGATGCGCTGTAACGCCGTGGCATCACATGCTTCGCATAGGTGGCACCATGGAATTCAGCGGTATCAATGAGAATGTTTTAATAAAAAGAATGGAAGGAATCTTTAATTCTGTAACAAAATTCTATCCCGGTTTAAAAATTAAATTTCCGCCAAAAGATCAAATATGGACCGGGCTTCGTCCTGTATCTCCGGATGGATTGCCGTATTTGGGAAAAGCGCCAGGTTTAGATAATCTTTTAATTTCCGGTGGGAATGCCATGCTGGGAATTTCAGAAGGCGCGGCTGCAGGCCAAATCATTAGTGATATTGTTGAAAAAAGAAGTACACCAATTGATATCAGCGCTTTTAAAGTGGGAAGATTTTGATCTCGTATTTTATCTTTTAAACCGCGCTTTATCGGCCGCTATTTTTTCCTTAAACATCTGATTGAATTTTTCATTCGCTCCTTTCAGAATAATAATAAGAGAACCATGTTCTCTTGCAAAAGGATTGGTAACACTATCAACTAAAGTAGACGAAGAAAAATCTTTTAAAAAATCATGTTGCATTTCCTGTTTATCATCTGTAATGAGAAGCACATTATCTATATGCCCACTATCGGGAAGCCAATATAAAAAACTGGCGTTATCACTATAAGTTTCGGGCAGATTATATTTCTTACCATAATAATTAATGGCTCCCGCCTGACCATAATTATCTGCAAAAATGAAAGTGTTCTTTTTTTCTTCGTCGCTTAAGGAAGAATAAGCTTTCGCAGTTTTTTCGGTCATTTCTTTCCAGCCAAGCATATCTCCAAAATCCTGCGGCAAAGGATGATTTCGCAAATCTTCCCATTTCAAAAAACCGGTTTTTTCAATATGTTTTGCTTTATAATAAGCCGCTAATTTTTCCGGTTTGTAAACGGGCAAATACAAAGGAATCAGCGGAATGCCTGATGCAAAAGGAATCGCGATAAAAACAAATTTCCAAACGTTAGAATGCTTTACAGCAAAGCGCTCCAGTTGAACGGCGCCAAAAGCAAACAGGACAGGATAAACACCAAGTGAATAATAATTTTTCCCCTGGAAATAAAGCAAAATCAAAATCACTAATAAGTACGCCCATCCAAAAACGCGGTATTTTCCATCTTCTTTAAAAACAACAAAATATAAACCGGCAATCCAGATGAAAACTACGGGCAAATTCATCAGCAACTGATCAATCAAAAAACCAACAGGACTTACGTATTGCAATTGAAACTGGTGCAGCTCGCGCATGTGCTCGATTACCGGAAAATGATAACGGAATTGCCACAAAAGATTTGGAAGAAAAATTAAAAAACCAATAAGCGAAGCAAGATATAAATGCTTGTTTAAAAATATTTTTCGATTTCTTGTAATCAACAATGCCAGCAAAATACTGATAATAAAAAATGCAACAGAGTATTTGCTGAGCATACCCAAACCCGCGCTGATACCAAACAAATAGAGGTAAATATTTTTTTCTGTTTGTATAAAGCGGAGAATGGTGAATGCAATCATCGTCCAGAAAAATATTTCCAGGAAATTCGGTTGAAATAAAAAATGAACCCTTAGATAAGCGCTAAAAATAAAAGGCAGTAAACCAAGAAATAATGCGAAAACCTTTCCTCCAAAAGAAAGAATGATTCTGCCAACAATAAGATAAGTAAGTCCACCAAACAAAGAAGGCCAGAATTTCAGCCAGAACATACTTGTCCCAAACAAATTGGTGAACCATGCAAACACAGAAAGCAATGGCGGCACTTCCATATAACCCCACGCAAGATGATGCGCTTCCGCCAAATACAAAAATTCATCGCGCTGCGGCTGATAATAACTGTTTTGTAAAAGATAAGGAAGGATAAATTTTATAATCGCAAAAGCGTATAAAAGCTTGTATTCCTTTTTCATGGAATTTTTTAGAAAGTTAATTACTTTTTATATTGAGAATAAAAATGCCACCCAAAATATGATGGCATTTTTTGTTTTTTGAGTTATTTATTTCAATTCTGTCAAAATTTCTTCTACCGCTTTTTCAATCTGCGGATCTTTATCATTCATTCTATCCTCAAAGGTATTTTTTACATAAATATCAGGTGAAACGCCGGTATGCTCCAGGTTCTTTCCGTCCAGAGTGAAGCAGCCCCATGAAGGCAACCTCACCGAAGATCCGTCCACCAGTGATTTTGCGCTGGTAAAGATGATCCAATGATATGTATCTGTTCCGATTATTTTTCCAAGCTTTAATTCTTTAAACCCCGCAGCCGTCATTTCTGCATCGCTTAAGCTTTGCTCATTTACCAATAAAACAATTGGTTTGGCAGCAGGAGCAAAATCAGGCTGCGGGCTCATTTTTCCATCACGGTATTTCCATTGCAAATATGGACGCTGCGATAAAAACTGCAATACTTTATCATGCACATTTCCACCGGTATTATATCTTAAATCCAGGATCAATGCTTTTCGTTGATTGATAGAATCAGAAACCATTTTCAATTCAAATTCTTTCAATTCGTCTGTACTCATATCTTTCATATAGACATAACCGATTTGCTTATTGCTCAACTCATCTACGCGTTTTCTGTTTGCGTCGATCCATTCATCATACAAATGACGTTGCATTTCATTAGGCGTCGAAGGATGGATTTTTACATCAAAGGTTTTTGCTCCGCGTTTAAAACCCAGCACCATTTCATCCGGCTTTTGAGAGCGCATAAAATAATATTCCCGGCTTTGGTTTGGATCTACTTTTTCACCATCAACACTTGTCAGAACATCTCCCTTTTGTATTTTATTATCAGAGATATCTGCAACTCCGTCTTTGATAACATGATCAACTTCGTATGGATTGCTATTGCTGAAAACCAAACCTGGAGTAGCTGTTACGGTTTTATAAAAGGTTTTTTCATCATTGCCAAACGTGGAAAAACCATAATGAGAAGTATTCAACTCTCCCATCATATTGTTTAATAAAACGCGGAAATCATTTCGTGTTTGCAGTTGCGGTAAAAACGCTGCATACCGATCGCGAATGTCCTTCCAGTTTACTCCATTAAAATTTTCATTGTAATAATTTTCCTGCAAATCGCCCCAGGCTTCATAAAACATCTGATTGAATTCATCATTCATATTTATGGTAAATGGAAAACTGATATCTACTTTATCAATCGAATTTTTATCTACATCCAGTTTATTAATATTGCCTTTGTTCAATACATAATAATGATCTTTATAACCTTTGATATTCAAATCATTTCCATCCGCATCTTTCACCTTTTCTGTTTTTGTTTTTTCAAAAGGTTCTAAGGTTAACTTCCATAAAGCAGGTTTACCGTTTTCATGATTTGAAATAAAAAATACAAAAGTTTTATCGTCATTTTTAATAACAAACAAATCCGACTGATCACCAAAGTCGGGCCCAATCTGTTCTATTCGGTCCATCATATCACGGAAATCAATTTTTATTTCGGGTTTGGGCACAGCTGTATTTTTTGCTGTTTCTGATTCTTTCTTTTCCTGTAATTTCTTAAGATTTTTCTTTTTTGTTTCTTTTTTTGTTGTATCAATTTTCGGTTCTTCTTTCTTTTTTACAAATAAAGAATCAAACATGTCAGAGCGATAAGGTTGTTCAATTTTTTGTAAAGGCATGCGATACATTTTTTCATTTTCAGCGCCATAAGGATAAGAAGGATGCGTTCTGTCTGAAATGAAATAAATATATTTTCCATCAGGCGACCAGAAAGAATTTGATTCCGTAACCCCTGTGTTGGTAATATTGAATATTTGTTTGTCTGCCAGGCGATAAAGAAAAATGTCCTGCTCAAAATTGCGGTGTGCAGTGTACATTATGTATTTATCATCGGGAGAAAAATGAGGAGTAGAATTTTCCAATCCCCAGATTTCATCTGTTACAATCGGAGTTGCATGCATCGTTTTCAAGTCAAGAATACGCACTTCATTGGAGCCACACAAATACACCGCTTTTGTCTTATCGC
>JAICYZ010000227.1 GCA_025933935.1 Chitinophagaceae bacterium | reverse complement strand
TTATCACTACCTATAAAATTTTAAAATGAAAAAGACAATTTTAATACTAAGCATGGTGTTTGCCGGAATGACCAGTTTTGCTCAAACGGATTCAGTACAAGTTGACAGAAAAGATGATACCATCCGCATTGGTGGCATGATCATCCTGAAAAAAGGCACACCGAATGAAGAGAAAAGACGCGTAACAGTTACCGTTGGGAACAAACGTAAACAAACAAATTCCAACATCAGCACTTCTTCGTTTATTGTTGATTTGGGGTTTGCGAACTGGACAGATAAGACGAATTATACAGACGCAAAGAATAATGGATATTTAATAACCAAAGATGGCACTCCGGATTTAACAGCAACTGATTTTAAATTGAAAACTGTGAAATCAGTGAATGTAAATATCTGGTTCTTCATGCAAAGAATGAACCTCATAAAACACTATGTAAATTTAAAATACGGTTTGGGAATCGAACTGAATAATTATCGTTTTAAATCTGATATAAGTTTTAATGAGGGCGGCCCTAATCCATATAATTCTTTACAGAATATTCCTCATGCATTTGTATTTAGAGATTCTGTTCATTTCTCTAAAAACAAGCTGGCAGCAGATTACGTGACTGTGCCACTGATGCTGAACTTCAATACCAATCCAAATGATAATAAAAAAGGCCTTAGCATCAGTGCGGGAGTAAGCATGGGTTATTTATACAGCAGCCGCAACAAACAGGTGAGCCATGAAAGAGGAAAAGAAAAAAACCGTGGCGATTATGATTTGGAAAAATGGAAGTTCTCTTATGTAGGTGAGCTTGGCCTTGGACCAGTGAGATTATATGGCTCTTACAGCCCGAAATCAATTTTTCAAAAAGATTTAAATTTCACT
The DNA here is from genome assembly GCA_025933935.1 of Chitinophagaceae bacterium. Taxonomy (GTDB): domain Bacteria; phylum Bacteroidota; class Bacteroidia; order Chitinophagales; family Chitinophagaceae; genus Ginsengibacter. The sequence goes on along the minus strand of JAICYZ010000227.1, from coordinate 5,342 downwards.
CCTTATGCGGTTGGAATACGATTGAGTAATTGGTAAGCTTTCTTTCTCATGTGTTAGCTATAGTTTAAAACCTGCTTTTGACGAGCAGGTTTTTTTATAAAACAGAAAACGGAAATCCGGTTATTTGTGGGTTTGTTGAATTAATTTGATTTTTAGTTCGCATATCTTTTTGCAAAAGAATAGATATTAAAATCCCTCTCTAGAACTGCTTTTTCGATTTCTGTTTTCATTTTTCCTTTATCAACATTTTTCATTTTTTCATTCACAATCAAAGCCCATATTTTTTCTGTCAGTAAATTTATCTTCTGCTCAGATTGATTATCAAATTTCCATTCATCAATTTTTTTATACAATTCAGGGATGCCTTGTTTTTCAAATGCTATTGTTTTTATAATCGATATTTGTCTGGAAACTTTATTAAAAGCCGGGCTTAGCATTTGTTTCAGGCTGTTGTAAAAATTCTGTGCGCCCGGACGGTCAAATTTATTGATGACAAAAATATCAGCCACTTCCATCAATCCTGCCTTCATATTTTGAATAATATCGCCACCTTCAGGAACGAGCATTACGATAGTAATATCTGCAAGCGCGGCAATATCTACTTCGCTCTGGCCCACTCCCACTGTTTCGATAATCACATAATCGAACCCAACACTTTTCATCAGATCGGAAATTTCAATAATTTTTGGATGCAAGCCGCCCAGCGAACCTTTACTGGCTAAAGAACGGATAAAGACATCCGGATGATTATACCATTGGCTCATTCTGATTCTGTCGCCCAGCAAAGCGCCTTTATTAAAAGGAGAAGAAGGATCCACGCAAATAACACCCACCTTCTTTTTATCCGAAATCATTTCACCAATTAATGCATCCACCAAAGAACTTTTACCCGCGCCCGGTGCTCCGGTAACACCAATAATTTTTGCTGAAGATGGCTTTAAATTCAACAACAATTCTTCATAATTATTCGATTCATTTTCTATAAAAGAAATAGAACGGGCCAATGAACGGAAGTTAGCAGGAGTCAAAGAGTCAGCGGCTTCTGTAGAAGAATTTGAAGAAGGATTCATGCAAATGATGTAGTGAAATTGAGTAGCTAAATTACGAATGATATTTTTATACTTACTTATCTATTTAATGCCATTTATTTGTGAGTGGTCGAAAATAGTGGAAACAAAAGAACATAAGGTAATAAGGTTTGATTCATTCGGTGCGCTGACTATTACTAAGGTTCATAAGGTTCTAATTATACGTTTTTAGAAAAAGCTGGCATGGAACATTATTACTTTAGTCACAGAATCGCAAAATCTCTAATCTACCTTTTTACCTTATTTTCCACTGCGCGGATTATTACTCAGGTTAATAACGTCTTAATTAATTACGGTTTTTAGAAAAAGCGAGCATGCAACATTATTACGTTAATAAAAGAATCACAAAATCTCTAATCTACCTTATCAGCTTATTTTCCATAAAAAATGAGAAAGAACTTTTTTATATCAATGGAAATAAAAAAGTCTCTGCTGCAGGCGTTAAAACTTTGAATTGTGCAAGAAATCGGAAATAGCTTTATTTATTTGTTTACTGTATTTCGTATCAACCGACTTTTCGAGTATCCATCACTGTTATGTTTATTGAAAAGAAAAAGACCCCATTGCAAAATGAAGTAGAAATAAAGTTCACCTTAATTTTTTAACCTTAACTTTATTTTCATTATTCATTCTCAAATTTTGATTTATGAAAATTGCCTTTCATGGCGCAGCCCGCACGGTTACAGGTTCTAAACACCTTCTTACACTGTCAAACGGGAAAAAATATTTACTGGATTGTGGCATGTACCAGGGCATGGGAAAAGAAACGGATGAACTGAACCGCGATTTTGGGTTTAATCCTGCCGAAGTGGATTACATGATTCTTTCTCACGCACATATCGACCATTGCGGACTGATTCCAAAACTGATTAAAGACGGATATAACGGAAAAGTATTTGCCACACCGGCAACAAAAGAGCTAGCTGCGATTTTAATGGCGGATAGCGCCGGCATCCAGGAAAGCGATTTAAAATTTTTAAACAAAACCCGCGCTGCACAAGGGAAACCGTATATTTCACCGTTGTATGTAATGGAAGATGCACAACGGGCAGCCGAACATTTTGTAACCGTTGATTATGGAAAATGGTTTACCATTGATGAGAATGTTCAATTCATGTATCTCGATGCCGGGCATATTATTGGCAGTGCAACTGTTCATTTAAAAATTAACGAAAATGGGAAAGAAACCGATCTTACTTTTTCCGGTGACGTCGGAAGATACAGAGACGTTATTTTAAAATCACCTCAGGATTTTCCGCAGGCAGATTATATCATTATGGAATCTACTTATGGAAACAAACTGCATGAAGAGATTACAGGCACTCCTGATAAATTGCTCGAATGGATTACAAAAACCTGTTTACAAAAAAAAGGAAAACTGATTATTCCTGCATTCAGTGTTGGCCGCACCCAGGAAATACTTTATTTTTTGAATCAGTTGGAAAATGAAAACCGCCTTCCTGATATTGCTTATTATGTAGATAGCCCGCTAAGCCTGGAAGCAACCGAAGTTGTTGAAAGCTACCCGGAAGACTTTAACAACCGTGTGCAAAAGTTATTGCAAACAGATCATGATCCTTTTCAGTTCAAAGGATTAAAATTTGTAAAATCAGTAGAAGAAAGTAAATCATTGAACTACCGTACCGATCCAATGGTTATTATTTCTGCAAGCGGAATGGCGGAAGCAGGAAGGGTAAAACATCACATCAGCAACAATATTGAAAACAGCCGCAATTCTATTTTATTTACCGGTTATTGCGAACCAAATTCGTTAGGTGGCAGGTTAAAACTGCATCCCAAAGAAGTAGGGATTTTTGGGCAGCCACATGAAGTGCACGCTGAGATTGGTGAAATTCAAAGTATGAGTGCGCATGGAGATTATAATGATCTATGCCAATGGCTTGCTTGTCAGAATCCGAAAGAAGTAAAGAAATTATTTTTGGTTCACGGCGATTATGATGTGCAGCTTGATTTTAAAAACCGGCTGATTAGTAAAGGCTTTTTGGATGTTGAAATTCCTGCAAGGCATACGGAAGTCGGATTGGGATAAAAGCAATTCTTTATCAGAACAATCTGTCAAAGAATAAAACCTTTTACAGTAAACAAGGAAATAAACACAGTTCCTTTTCTTGAAACAAAAACCCCGGCTAACTTTTCAGTCTCCGGGGAAATAAACCAAATAGTACGAACACAACAAGAAGTTCCAAGTTGAAGGTTCAAGGTTCAAGGTTGAAGGTTCAAGGTTGAAGGTCTGCATCATTGAACTTTAAACTTTGAACCTTCAACTTTTAATCAGGTTTCTTACCATCCAAAAAAGTATTGATGGTGCTTATTTCTGCTTTATTATTTTCGTCAGAATTAACCGTATAATTGCTGTAAAAACTTTCTACATTGGCAATGGAATTATGTAATTCCATGTTGCGGCGAAGGTAAGCTGGAACAGACTCAAACTCATTGTTAGGATCCGCAGCATTTACGTTAAAGGAAAGATTCCTCAACTTTGCAATGCGTTCCATAGCCCGGCGCTTTTGTTCTCCTGCTTCGTCCACCATCGGCGGTTCCTCAACAGTTGACTTCATGAATGGCATTGTTTGGTGTACTTTCTTTTCCTGAGTTTCCTCCACCGCATCATTGAAATTTTTCACCACCAATTGCATTTCTTCGACAGGCTCGTCTTCCTGTTTTGAAATGGTCAACGGGGTTGGTTTATCAAGATCTTCGGATTTGTTGGTTGGCTTTTCTTCGGCATAAATCTGCCTCGGTTTAGCCAAAAAACCGCCTGACGTTTGGACGGTGCTAGCCTCTTTATTAATTTCTTTTTTTTCTGATTGATTTAATGCTTCTGTCTTGTCTTCCTGAACAGAATGAGTTTTCAGAGGTACAGGATTGAGCTCCGAAGATAATTCGAATCGCACAATAGTTTCAGACGATTTATCAACAGTAATTTTCTCATCCTCGATTCGTGTTTTTACGTTTTCATATTGTGGAATTTCCACAATTTTTGGCGCCATTTTTTCTGCTTCTTCATCCTCATTTTTCAAAAAGGCTGTAACATCTTCTTCTTTTAATGTCTTAAAGATATTTTCTTTCTGCTCAACAGCTTTTTCTTCTTTGATCACTTCATTTTTGTTGACGAAAGATTCATTTTTTTCATCAAAAAGAAAAAGCGGCTGGCTTGGCTTCTTTTTTTCTTCCTGTAAAACGACTACAACTTTTTCATTTTCTTTTTTCACTTCTGCAACCGGTTCTTCTTGTTTATCAAAAGGTTCTTTATGCTCAAACCCTGTTGCAATCAGTGTTATACCGATTTTATTATCTAATGAACTATCATAGCCCAATCCAAGAATCACATCAGAATCTTCTCCTGCCTGGCTTAGCAAATAGCTTTGAATCGTATCTACTTCATCCATTGTGAATTCAAATTCTCCCTGTGCAGAATTGATATTGATCAGAATCCATTTTGCGCCTTTGATATCATTATCATTTAATAAAGGCGAGTTCAATGCCTGCTCAATTGCTTTCTGGGCGCGGTTTTCACCTTCTGCCTCTGCGCTTCCGAGAATGGCTACGCCTCCGTTTCGCATGACTGTACATACGTCCGCGAAATCCACATTTATCTGCCCGGTACTGTTGATTACATCGGTGATACATTTGGCTGCTGTTGCCAATACATTATCGGCTTTGGCGAATGCAGCTTTCATAGTAAGATTGCCAAACTGATGGCGCAATTTATCATTGCTGATCACCAAAAGTGTATCGACATTCTCTTTTAATTTATTAATCCCTTCCTGTGCCTGAGCGATTCTTTTTTTGCCTTCGTACCCAAACGGAGTCGTTACAATTCCAACAGTGAGAATGCCGAGATCCTTACAAATTTTTGCAATGATCGGTGCACCACCGGTTCCAGTGCCGCCCCCCATTCCTGCAGTGATGAATGCCATTTTTGTATTTACTTCAAGAATCTTTTTTATCTCTTCAAGACTTTCTTCTGTCGCTTCACGGCCAATTTGCGGATTGGCTCCTGCTCCCAATCCCTGGGTTAAATGTGGGCCGAGTTGCACTTTATTCGGCACTTTGCTTGTCGTTATTGCTTGTGCATCCGTATTGCAAATAATAAAATTTACACCGTCAATGTTCTGACTGAACATGTGGTTCACAGCATTGCTGCCACCACCGCCTATGCCTATTACTTTAAGGATAGACGATTGCTCTTTGGGCAAATCAAATTGAATCATAGTAAGGTTCCTCCTTGTT
>JAICYZ010000215.1 GCA_025933935.1 Chitinophagaceae bacterium | reverse complement strand
ATTGGATGTCATGCCGATATATATCTTATCAAAATTTTCAGAATATAATCCGTAGACGATATACATGTTGTGCTAATAATAAATAAAAAACCCACAACTTTTCATTGTGGGCTGGTTGCGAAGGGAGGGTTCGAACCTCCGACCTTCGGGTTATGAGCCCGACGAGCTACCGCTGCTCTACTTCGCGATTTAGGAGTGCAAATGTAACGGGTTAATATCTTGCAACCAAATTTTATTCCTTAGCAAAACATAAAATTTTGGTATGATCAAAATTATCGGGAACTGTGGAGCTGAATATTCTATTAATTCCGCTGAGATATACTGCTGGCACCGCTTGAACGAGCATCCTTTTTTTCAGGATTACCTTTGTAATATAATGAGCTTGCTCCGCTTGCTTTTGCATTTAAAGACTTATTTACCGTAATTTTTATATCACTCGCTCCACTAATATCTGCGATACAATTATCGGTGACGAGGTCGTAATTTTTTACATCACTAGCACCACTTGCACTGATTTTAATATTGCTTACCGTGCCGTTGACTTTAGCGGTAGAAGCGCCGCTCAGGTCAAGATCAACGTTTTCAAAATTAATATTGCCTTTTACATCACAGGCGCCTGAAAGTTTAATTTTAAGGCTGCTGCCTTTGAAAGTTCCATTGATGATAAAATCGCATGCACCCGAACCTTCAAGGCTTTCAAGAGTTTTAAAAGAAAGATAGACACGCAATTTTGGATTTGAACTGAATTTGAAGGAGCGTCCATCATAAGAAATGTTTAAAACTCCATTTTTTACTTCAGTTTTTACCGCATCTCTGTATTTGGGATCAGAAGCGCTTACGGCCAAAGCATAATCATCGCTTTGCGACAAATAAATGTCGACCCCACCCGATGCCTTTATGGCCGAAAAAGAACCGACATTTCTTACTTCTGCGTTTTTATCATTGATAATGGTTTGCGCAAAAGACTGTAGGGAAAATGTTACAAAAAATAGAGCTAACAATATTTTCATTTTTGTATGTTTTTATTATTGTAACGTAATTGAGCCATAAAGGTTACAATTTCTAAAAAAAAATTTACGTGTAATTCAAAATAAATTTTATAACCTTTGGGTGAAAGGAAACCAAACAAATAAATCCTGCAGCTACTTATTTTTATATAAAATTGCATTTGTTTTTCATCGGTTTAAAAAGCATCAATGAGTAAAAAGAGAAATAATGTAAATTCTTATTTTCATTTTTTACAAAAACACGGCTGCCTTCCATTGACTATCGAAATAAAAAACAATAACTATGGCAAAAAAATACTTGATTTTCTTTATTATATTTTTTCTTATAATGAAGAAGGGTCGGGCAGAGTTTGATAACAGTTGCTACAATTCTTTGTTTAATGATTCGCTTTCTTTCCTCGTTAATGAATACAGCGCCGATGTGAATGATTTGAATAAAGTCTATATTTTTTCAAACAGTCCTGAATATTTTTCCCGGTTTGAAAAACTTTATTCAGAATGGCTGCAGCGCCTTAATAAACTGGATTTTAATAAACTTGATGTATCAGGAAGGGTTGACTACCTGCTTTTAAAGAGAAATATTCTGGCTGATGAATATGATCTGCAGCAGAATAAAAAAGATTACCAGCAATTAGCCTACACAGTGCCATTTGCAAAGGACATTATCGATATTCAGCAAAAAAGAAGAAGAGGAGAAAAACCGGATGCAATGATTGCAGCAAAAGCATTTAACCAGGTTCAGTTACAAATAAATATGGCAAAAACAGCCGTACAAAAATATCCGCTGCCAGACCAAAAATTATTAGATAAAACTGTAGCGGTGCTAAAGGAATTGAGGAATGGCTTAAAAAATGTGTTCGATTTTTATAATCGGTATGATCCGGATTTTACCTGGTGGATGCAGAAAACCTACCCTGAAGTTGATTCTGCTTTAAATGATTATTCAGAATGGCTTTCAAAACAGCCCTTAACAAAAACAGACAAAGCGCGCGACAGCTCCGGGATTATCGGGCATCCGGTAGGACGGGCTAAAATAAACCAGTTATTAAAAGGAGAATTTATCCCGTATAGCCCTGAAGAATTGATAAAAATCGCGTACAAGGAATTTGACTGGTGTGATAACGAAATGCGCAAAGCATCACAGCAAATGGGCTTTGGGAAAGACTGGAAAAAGGCTTTGGAAAAAGTAAAAGAAAATTATGTACAGCCCGGATATCAGCCACAACTGATCAACAGGCTTGAAGAAAAAGCGCTTGCATTTATTGACAGCCTTGACCTGGTAACTATTCCTCCCCTGGCGAGAGAAGCGTGGAGGATGGATATGCTCACTACAGAGGAGCAGAAATTTGCTTCGTATTTTCTGGGAGGACCGGAAATATTGATTGCCTATCCGACAGATGAAATGAACTATGACCGGAAAATGATGGCGCTACGCAGCAATAATTATGCTTTTGCAAATGCGGAAGTGTACCATGAATTAATACCTGGTCATAATCTGCAGTTTTTTATGACACGTAGATATAAGCCTTACCGCCGCGTTTTCAGTACGCCATTTTCTGTAGAAGGATGGGCATTTTATTGGGAAATGATAATGTGGGATAAAGGTTATGACCGCACTGCCGAAGAAAAGATCGGTTCTTTGTTTTGGAGAATGACGCGTTGTGCGCGTATTATTTTTTCACTTAATTATCATTTGGGAACATGGACACCCCAACAATGTATAGATTATCTGGTGGACCGAGTAGGGCTTGAAAAAGCAAGCGCTGAATCAGAAGTGCGCCGTTCTTTCACCGGCGGCTATGGACCCTTGTACCAGCTCGCTTACATGTTCGGAGCGTTACAAATGCATTCTCTCCATCATGAGATAGTAGACAGCAAAAAAATGACTGACAAACAATTTAATGATGCATTTCTTCATGAAGGAACGATACCGATAGAATTATTTCGCGCGATAATTACCAATCAAAAGCTGACGGAAGATTTTACTACTGCATGGAAGTTTTATGATTTCTGATAATTTTTTTAAAACAATTTCATCTTTATTATCTTTGCAGTTCAAAACAAAATAAACCGGGGTGCATTTCGTCAATTGACGCGATTGCTGAGAAAATACCCGCAGACCTGATCAGGATAATGCCTGCGAAGGGAGGACAAAACCTTTTAGCCCGCCTTCTTTTTCATGCATTGTACTGATCCAAAAAATACAAACATGAAAAAAGTTCTATTAATTTTTTTGGCAGTTAATTTAGTTTTAACCACAAATGCCCAAGATACTTCAAGGCATAAATTGGGCGATACGCTTATGTTGGAAAACATAGAAATTACTTCGATAAGAGCAGCGGATAAAGCGCCTTTTACCAAAACAAATCTCAGTAAAGAACAAATTGCGAATGTAAACTATGGCCAGGATCTTCCCTTTCTTTTAAATCAAACGCCATCGGTCGTGGTAAACTCTGATGCCGGAAATGGAGTGGGCTATACCGGCATTCATATTCGTGGTACGGATGCATCCAGAATAAACGTTACACTCAATGGAATTCCTTATAACGATGCAGAAAGCCAGGGAACTTTTTTTGTTGATTTGCCTGATATGGCATCCTCTTTAAATTCCATTCAGATACAACGCGGTGTGGGCACTTCTTCCAATGGTGCCGGTGCTTTCGGAGCAACGATCAATCTTTCTACCAATGAAGTGAATAAAGAAAAATACCTCGAATTGAATAACAGCTTTGGCTCTTTCAATACCTGGAAAAATACATTAAAAGTAGGAACAGGTTTACTCGCAAATCATTTTTTAATTGACGCAAGAGTTTCGAGGATTTCCAGCGATGGTTATATTGACCGCGCCACTTCCAATTTAAAATCTCTTTATTTCAGTGCAGCGTATATCAATGATAAAAGTTCTTTGCGATTCAATTTGATCAGTGGAAAAGAAAAAACCTACCAGGCCTGGTATGGTGTTCCTGAAAGTTACCTTGACAGCGACCGGACCTACAATCCTGCAGGCACTGAAAAACCCGGAGCGCCTTATGCCAATGAAACCGATAATTACATCCAAACCCATTACCAGCTTTTTTACAATCATAAGATCAATTCTTTGTTCAGTTATAATATCGCCGCTTTTCTTACCAGGGGAAAAGGTTACTACGAAGAATACAGGGCTGATCAGGCTTTCAGCGATTACAACCTTCCTGATGTGATTAATGCAGGAGATACCATCACTACAACTGATTTGATCCGCAGACTATGGTTGGATAATTATTTTTATGGTTCAATATTCTCTTTGCAATATCACAAAAATAAAACGCAGTTCACATTTGGCGGCGGCTATACACAATATGATGGCCAGCATTATGATATTGTAACATGGGCACAGCAAGGTTTTCCTGGCAATTATAAATATTTCAATGCTCCGGCCCAAAAAAATGATCTGAATCTTTATGCAAAACTGATGCAGTCATTTGGATTAGGACTTACCGGATTTTTAGATTTACAAGGGCATTTCATAAAATATAAAATTGATGGTTTTGATGACAATCCAAAACTTTTTGTGAATAAAAATTATGCATTTTTTAATCCAAAAGCAGGGATATCTTTTAATAAAAATAATTACCAGGCATACCTATCTTTTTCCGTCGCGGCCAAAGAACCAAACCGTGACGATTTCGAAGCAGGAATCAATCAAATTCCCAAACCGGAAATATTGTATGACGCAGAATTGGGAATAGAAAAGAAAGAAAAGCTGTTCAATTATGGCGCTACATTTTATTACATGTATTACCACAACCAACTGGTAAATACAGGAAAAATAAATGATGTAGGAGCTTATACGCGCACCAACACACCGGAAAGTTACCGCGCCGGCATTGAGTTACAAGCCGCTGCCATTGTTTCTAAATGGATGAATCTTTCAGGAAATATTTCTTTCAGCAGAAATAAAATAAAAACGTTTACAGAGTTTATTGATGATTATGACAATGGTTTGCAAAAAGAAAACATTTATCACAATACCGATATTTCTTTTTCACCTGATGTAGTCGGTGCCGCTTCTATTAATTTAATTCCTGTAAAAAATGGCAAAATTGACTTTGAATCAAAATATGTAGGAAGGCAGTTTTTGGATAACACCTCCCACACCAGCAGAAGCGTAGATCCTTATTTTATTGAGAATGTAAAATTCTCTTACACGTTGATGGAGAAAATCTTTAAAGAAGTAAATTTTGTTTTTAAAATAAATAATGTATTCAACAAGATGTACGAATCCAGCGGATATACTTACAATTATATTTCAGGTGGAGAATTAGCAGTAGAGAATTATTATTTTCCAATGGCGGGAATAAATTTTATGGCGGCTGTGAATATTAAATTGTAGCAAGTTAAGATCCAGGTTGAAAATCCAATGTTCCTGGTTTCGTAAAAAACGATAAATTTGAAATATGAATGACCAAAATGATATACTACAATTAATTAAATCTTCTGTTCATGCTACCGAGCCAGATGCTACAATCGTATTATATGGTTCGTATGCAAGAGGTGATCAGAAGGAAAATTCTGACATTGATATTCTCATTCTTATTGATAAAGACAAAATTACTCCCGCAGATGCTGAGCGGGTTGCCTATCCTTTATACGAGATTGAATTTGAAACCGGGAAAATTATTAGTCCGTTGATACTTTCAAGGAAAAACTGGGAAACTAAACACCGGATAACGCCTTTCTATAAAAATGTTCGTAAAGAGGGGATTGTGTTATGACAACAGAAGAAAGGAAAGATTTAGTAAATTACAGAATAACAAAATCGAAAAATACTCTTTCAGAGATTGATCTCCTTATTCGAAATGAATTATGGAATACAGCAGTTAACCGATTATATTATGCATGTTATTATGCAGTTATTGCGCTTCTGATTAATAACGAAATAGAAACATTAACACATACCGGAGCAAGGCAATTATTCGGACTCTATTTTATAAAAACCGGTATAATTGAAAAAGACTTTGGAAAATTTACTCAAGGTTATTTGATTTAAGACATACAGGTGATTACGATGATTTTATTGATTCAACAAAAGAACAGGTGACTGGTCTTTTGCAACCGGCAATTAACCTGATAACGAAAATTGAGTTAATTATTAATGAATCTGACAATAAGATTCAATAATTTAAGACGCTTCAAGATTGGTTATCAAGGTTGGCTTTGAAGATTACCCTTTAGGATTAATGTTCACCACTCACCATTCACAACTCACCATTCACTCCCCTCAACTCCTCCCCTTCAACATAGGCACAAATGAAAAATCTGAAAAGGTTTCTTCTTCCAAAGTACCATCTGAATTTTTCGTAATGCGCGTCATTTTTTGTGAGCCGTTATCATCTACAGGAATCACCATTTTACCGCCGGTTTTTAATTGCTCAATTAATTTTGGGGGGATAAAGGGAGCTGCAGCAGTAATAATTACTTTATCGAAAGGTGCAAAAGTCGGAAGACCTTCAAATCCATCACCATAAAAAAATTTGATGTTAGGATATTTTTTTCGCAGAATGAAAGATTTATTCAGATCAAATAACTTTTTTTGTCTTTCTATAGTGAAAACCGTTGCGCCCATTTCTGCCAAAACCATTGCCTGGTAAGCGCTT
>JAICYZ010000383.1 GCA_025933935.1 Chitinophagaceae bacterium | reverse complement strand
ACCACCACCGCCTTTTCCGGAAAAGAGAAACAGGATAACCAGGAATATGATTATAAGTGGAATAATTTTTCCAATGGAAACATTATTCTTTTTTTCAGCGTTTGGATCAGCTTTATATTCACCTGCTGCTGCCTGGATAATCGCATCTACCGCATTATCAAATCCGGCGTAATAATCATTGTTTTTGAAGAACGGAATCATTCGTTCATCAATAATTTGTTTTGCAAGAACATCGGGTAAAACTCCTTCCATTCCATAACCGGTTTCTATCCGCGCTTTATGATCCGCTTTTGAAACGAGGATTACGACGCCATTATTTTTTCCTTTAACCCCTATGCCCCAATCACGCAGATATTTTAATGAAACCTGCGCAATATCGTAGCCCTGAAGGTCCGGAACCGTGATAATTACGATCGCTGAAGAAGTAGAATCATTGTAGGCATCCAGTTTTTGTTCGAGCGCCTGCCTTTGAAAAGGAGCGAGCAGGTTTGCAAAATCATTTACTGCCTTTGGCGGATTGGGTCTCGGTTCAATGTTTTGAGCGAAAACTGATTGTAATCCGATAAAAAGAAAAAGCAGTAAAAATAATTTTTTCATGGAATGAGAAGTTTCTCGATGTCAATTGCCAAAAATGATTTCATCAGGGAGTTCGTTTTTATCAACATCTTTATCGTAAGGAAAATGTTCTTTTAATGCCTCACCAATTTTATGAATAGAGGTAGTAATACCAGTTACCACGCTGTCTTTGCTGAAAACAGACAGGATATCTTTCACTACATTTTTCCAGTGTTCAGCACCGGTGGCTTCGTGAATTCCTTGATCAGCAAAAATGGCAAGTTGCTTATCTTTAACGGCGATATAAAAAAGCACCGCATTCCGCAATTCCGTTTTTTCCATTTTCAAATTCGTAAAAATTTCGACCGCCCGGTCCAAGGCATCGACATATTTGCAGCGGCCTTCCACAAAAATGCGAATCTCACCACTCGTTTGCTTTTCAGCGTCCTGGATGGACTGAACGATTTTTTCATTTTCTTCTTCAGAAAAAAAAGGCTTTTTGTGGGAAAATCGCCACATAAGATTGCGGTTTATTTTATATTGAACTGAATATCCGGATTTTTTTCGGCTCCGGCATCGGCTTTATAATATGGTTTTACTGGATAGCCAAGAATCCTTGCAAAAATATTGTTTGGAAATAATTTCACTTTCAGATTATACTGGTTTACAGTAGCATTATAATCACGACGAGCCACATTTATCCGATTTTCTGTACCTTCTATCTGTGTCTGGAAATCCTGGAATGCTTTTGTGGTTTTTAAATCAGGATATGCTTCTGCAACAGCCATCAAACGGCTGAAAGAACCTTGTAACTGCGCCTGAGCCTGTTGATATTGCTGAAGGCTGGCAGAGTCGTTGACATTCACCTGTACAGAAGTCGCTCTTGACCGTGCATCAATTACATCTTTTAAAGTTGATTTTTCGAAATTTGCAGAACCTTCTATAGTTTTAACTACGCTACTGTATAAATCGGTTCGGCGCTGATAATTTGTCTCAACATTACTCCATGCATTTTGAACCTGCTGGTCTGCAGTTGCAAGCCCACGTTGCTGGTTACAACCCCAAAAAATTAAAATGACAATAATACCAAGTATAACAAAAAGACCGGTCCTTGATTTCATAATTTTAGTTTTATTTTAAAAAAATTAAAGATAAATGATTTTAAAGATGTGCCTCTTTAGTTTTTTTTAAATGGTAAAACATTGAATTTTAATAGCAAAGAATAAAAGCAGAATTTTAATTGACAGCAAACAAACAATTACTGCCAATTCGTATTCTGCTTATTGATTAATCTATAAGCACATTCACCATTCGGACTCATCCAATAATTTTTTCCTTCAAAAGCCATTCTGCGATCTGTACTGCATTCGTAGCAGCGCCCTTCCGCAAATTATCACTTACAATCCAGCAGTTTAATGTATTTGGTTGTGATTCATCTCTGCGCAGTCTGCCTACAAAAGTTTCATCTTTCTCATGTGCTGATAACGGCATCGGATAAACGAAATTTTCCACATCATCCTCGAGAACAACACCCGGCGCATTTGATAAAATCTCTTTTACTTCCTGAAGATCGAAATCATTTTCAAATTCAATGTTTACACTTTCACTATGGCCACCCACAACCGGAATTCTTACACACGTTGCAGTTAGTTGAATGGAATCATCGCCAATGATTTTCCGCGTTTCATTGACCATTTTCATTTCTTCCTTGGTATACCCGTTATTCAGGAAAACATCGATATGAGGAAGTGCATTTTTATCAATGCGGTATTTGTACGCCATTTCGCCTTCAATATTATTACGCTCATTTTCCATCTGTTGCACCGCTTTCACGCCGGTTCCGGTTACGCTTTGATAAGTGGAAACGACTACTCTTTTGATGTTATATTTTTTATGAAGCGGATTTAAAACCAAAACCATCTGTATGGTCGAGCAATTTGGATTGGCAATGATCTTATCTTCTTTTGTCAATTCGTTTGCATTCACTTCAGGGACGATTAATTTTTTAGAAGGATCCATGCGCCAGGCAGATGAATTATCGATAACGGTGATTCCCGCTTCTGCAAATTTAGGAGCTAAAGAAAGCGAGGTACTTCCGCCCGCTGAAAATAAAGCTACGTCAGGTTTTGCTGCAATAGCGTCTTCTGCAGAAACGACTTTATATTTTTTATTTTTAAAAGTAACTTCTTTACCTATAGATTTTTCTGATGCCACAGGAATTAATTCTGTTACCGGAAAATTTCTTTCTTCAAGCACTTGTAACATTTTGCTGCCTACAAGCCCGGTAGCGCCTACCACTGCAATTTTCATTTCTTTATTTGTTTATTTTTTTAGCCTGCGAATTTAATGCATT
>JAICYZ010000035.1 GCA_025933935.1 Chitinophagaceae bacterium | reverse complement strand
CGCAACAATGAATATCAATGGTATCAACCGGAAAATGCGCGCGTTGAAAATGGAAAATTGATCATTGAAGCAAAAAGAGTGGAAGAACCGAATCCCGCGTATGTTGCCGGAAGCAAGGACTGGCGAAAAAACAGGGATAGCATTCATTACACATCTGCGTGTTTAATTACAAAAGGGCTTCATTCCTGGCAATACGGCCGCTTTATTATGAGAGCGCGCATTGATGTCAGCAATGGTATGTGGCCTGCCTGGTGGACATTGGGTTTGCACAAAGAATGGCCGGCCAGTGGCGAAATTGACATCATGGAATATTACCGGAAAAAGCTGTTGGCAAATATTGCATGTCTGG
Source organism: Chitinophagaceae bacterium (assembly GCA_025933935.1). Lineage (GTDB taxonomy): Bacteria > Bacteroidota > Bacteroidia > Chitinophagales > Chitinophagaceae > Ginsengibacter. The sequence goes on along the minus strand of JAICYZ010000035.1, from coordinate 21,295 downwards.
GAAAAGATCATAAACCAGAATGGTTCAGCAACCGGTTCAACATTGATTCAATGGGCGGTAATAAGTGGGCTGCAAGATTTCATACCTGGCGAATGGATTGGAATGAAAAGTTTATTGCTTTGTATGTAGATGATCAGTTGCTTAATAAAGTACCGTTGGATTCATTGGTAAATAAAGATGGAAGCGGATTTAATCCTTTTAAGCAACCCCATTATATGTTAGTGAATCTGGCCATCGGCGGCGATAATGGCGGAGATCCTTCCCAAACTTCCTTTCCTAAGAAATTTGAAATAGATTATGTGCGGGTATATCAAAAAAAATAAAATGAATAAAAGAATTAAGAGGTTGAAGATTGTTAACCGGCCCAAGGCAATGGCTTCGGCAACCTGAATGATTGAGAACGGTTCAAACCTATCGGGTTCCGATCCTGCTGTCTCGTTGGTGCCTTCACGAACCGAAATCAGCAGTGAAAGTGTTTCGTGGGAGACACGAACTGATAGCTGAGGAATAAAAACTAAACCAACTTACAGTAATGAAAAGATTAAACAAACCCTTTCCCAAAAAATCCCCTAAAAATTACGGGTGGCTCATAAAAACTATTGCAATCTTTCTGTTTCTTAATTCTTCTGTTCTGGTAAAAGGCCAGACCAATAACAGCGACCGCCGGTTGTGGCTAAATTATATGGATAAAGTTGCGAGGCCTGTAATGATGAACCTTGCTGAGGATCAGTTAAAGCAACACATGCCAGGCGTTCAATCGCCTCATATCGACAATGCGGCAGAGAGAAGCAAAGTAGCTTATTTGGAAGCCTTTGGCAGAACATTTAGCGGTATCGCTCCCTGGATCAATTCCGAAGGAGGTTCGAAGGAAGAAGTTGCGCTTCGCAACCAATATCGCCAATGGTCTTTAAAAGCAGTGGCTAATGCAGTAAATCCTTTGTCGAAAGATTATATGAAGTGGGGTGGCGGGCAACCACTGGTTGACGCATCTTTTTTAGCTTTGGGTTTGATCCGTTGTCCATGGGTATGGAATCACCTGGATTCAGCAGTTCAAAAGCAAGTGGTTACCGCCTTTTTGACCACCAGGAATACCGTCCCTGTTTATTCCAACTGGCTTCTTTTTTCTGCCATGATCGAAACTTTTTTTTGTAACTATAATCTTCCTTATGATCCGGTGAGAATTGATTATGCTGTAAGGGAATTTTCGGAACATTGGTATGTAGGCGATGGCATGTTTTCTGACGGTATGCAATTTCATTTGGATTATTATAACAGCTATGTAATACAGCCATACCTTGAGGTGGTATTGGAAACCATCAGCAAACGAAGAAATAGTTATAATTTCTTCATTCCGAAATTTGAAAGAATAAGAAAGCGCTACGCAGAGATACAGGAACGGATGATCAATACGGACGGTACTTACCCGGTGACGGGCCGTTCAATCGTATACCGCGGCGGTGCTTTTCATCAACTTGCTGACATGTCGTTGCGAAAAGAATTGCCTTCATCACTTCCACCTTCACAAGTGCGAAGCGCATTGACCGCAGTTATTAAAAAAACACTGGGATCTCCTGCCAGTTTTGATGCTAACGGCTGGTTGAATATTGGTTTGAGTGGACATCAGCCCGAACTTGCGGATGTTTATATCACAACAGGAAGCCTTTATTTATGTTCTGAAATATTTTTGCCACTCGGTTTGCCCGCAACAGATCCTTTCTGGTCGGGACCGGAAACGCCATGGACGTCAGTAAAAGCCTGGAGCGGCCAGGATCTGACTCCCGATCATGCACTGGATTTAAACAGATAAAAAACAGAAACATGCCATATTCAACAAAACAGATCAACGTTACAGTCGTCACAGTGGCGATGATGCTCATTTGTCAATTATCACATGCCCAGTTAAATTTAATAACCGACATCCCAAATCGCCATACGGTAAGCCTGGATGGCAAGTGGCAATATATTGTTGATCCGTACGAAACCGGCTTTTACGATTATCGCTATAAAGAAATGAACGAAAATAGCGCATCGGCTTATTGGAACAGTGATAAGCCAAAAAATAAAAGTGATTTGAAAGAATTTGGTTACAGTGATAAATACACTTTGAAAGTACCAGGTGACTGGAATTCACAGGATCCGAAATTCCTCTATTACGAAGGAACGGTTTGGTATAAAAAATCATTTGATTATCAAAAACACAATCCATCTGACAGGCTGTTCATTTACTTCGGTGCCATTAATTACAGGGCGGACGTTTACCTGAATGGTAAAAAACTGGGAATGCATGTTGGCGGATTTACTCCATTCAATTTTGAAATTCCGGATTCTGTTTTAAAAACGAAGGACAATTTCCTTGTTGTAAGAGTGAATAATGAAAGAGGTAAAGAAGAAGTGCCTACCGTAAATACGGATTGGTGGAATTATGGCGGCATCACACGATCAGTAGATCTCGTTGAAGTTCCAAAAACTTTTATCCAGGATTTTTCAATTCATCTGAAAAAGCCGGAAGCAGGTGAAGTGCCTGCCACAAAAAATGCAGAGGTGGAGGGATGGGTGAAACTAAACGGCCAAAGTTCAGGAAATGTTGTCATTGACATTCCGGAATTGAAAGTAAAGAACACTTTTCAGGTTACCGATTCAATAACCCCTTTTAGTTTTCAACTCCCGCAAGTAAAATTATGGTCACCAGAAAATCCAAAACTTTACAAGGTTACAATCAGCAATGGTGATGATAAAGTTGAAGACAAGATTGGTTTCCGCACAATAGAAGCTTTTGGAAAAAAAGTTTTATTAAATGGTAAACCCATTTTTATGAGAGGAATTGCGATGCACGAAGAAATACCTCAGCAAATGCGACGCGCATACAGCAAAAAGGATGCAGCCCAATTGTTTGGTTGGGCAAAGGAGCTGGGTTGTAATATGGTTCGGCTGGCACATTATCCCTATGAGGAAAGCATGACGCGAATGGCAGACTCTTTAGGTTTTTTGGTTTGGTCAGAAATACCTGTTTACTGGACGATAGATTTTGGAAATCATGAAGTATATGAAAAAGCAAAGCAGCAACTAACGGAGATGATTACACGCGATAAAAACCGCGCTGCCGTTATCATCTGGTCGGTAGGTAATGAAACCCCGGTAAGCCAGGTGAGAACGGACTTTATGCACAACCTCATCATATCAGCAAAAGCGCTTGATAGTACCCGTATGATCTCTGCTGCATTGGAAGTAAATTATAATTCGAAAAATAAAATGGATGTTATAAACGATCCCCTGGGCCAATATGTTGACCTCGTAGCTTTTAATGAATATCTCGGCTGGTATGGAGGATTACCGAGCGCCTGCCGCACTGCCAACTGGAGCACTGTGTATGATAAACCTTTATTTATCAGTGAAACAGGAGCCGGAGCAAAGTATGGTTTTCATGCAGATTCTCTTACACGGTTCAGCGAAGAATACCAGGCGTGGTATTACCGGGAACAAATCAATATGTTCAAACGGATGCCGGAAAATTGGGTAGGTCTCTCACCCTGGGTATTGGCAGATTTTCGTTCGCCTAAAAGAAACAATCCAATCTACCAGGAAGGCTGGAACCGGAAGGGATTATTTAGTAATAACGGAAATAAAAAAGAAGCATTTTATATTCTTCAATCCTTTTATAAAAAAATAAAAAAGAAAGAAAATCTCAATAAATAATTTTTGAAAATGAATAAAAGAAAACGTTCCTTATCCCTTTTACTTTTCGGTTGCTTCGTGTCTTTGTGTTTAATCGCTTCAGCTCAACAAAAAAAACAAGTGAAACATACTTTTTCATTAGGTGATTCTGCTTTTCTTTTAGATAATCAGCCATTTCAAATTATTTCAGGAGAAATGCATTATCCAAGAATTCCGCGGGAAGCATGGATCGCCAGGATGAAAATGGCGAAGGCTATGGGATTAAATACCATCAGTACTTATGTTTTTTGGAATTTACATGAACCACAAAAAGGAAAATTTGATTTTAGTGGAAATAATAATATTGCGCAATTTGTAAAAGATGCGCAAAAAGCAGGACTTTGGGTAATTCTCCGCCCCAGCCCTTACGTGTGTGCCGAGTGGGAGTTTGGTGGTTATCCTTACTGGCTTCAAAATATAAAGGGGCTGGTTGTACGCAGCAAGGAGAAGCAATACCTGGAAGAATATAAGAAATATATAGATGAAGTAGGCAAGCAATTGGCGCCGCTGCAAATCAATCACGGTGGAAACATCCTGATGGTGCAGATAGAAAATGAATACGGATCTTATGGCAGCGATAAATCGTATTTGCAAATGAATGAGAAGATGTTCCGGGATGCCGGATTTGATGGCTTGCTTTACACGTGTGATCCTGCGCCGGATCTAAACAAAGGTTATCTGCCGGGGCTGTTGCCTGCGGTAAATGGATTGTCAGACACAACTGCAATCAAACAAATCATCCGGAAGCATCACAATGGCAAAGGCCCTTTTATGGTTGCAGAATGGTATCCCGCCTGGTTTGACTGGTGGGGAACAAAACATCATACGGTGCCGCCCGATGCTTATGCGAAACAATTGGATAATATTTTAAAGGCCGGAATTTCCATCAACATGTATATGTTTCATGGCGGCACAACGAGGGGTTTTATGAACGGGGCGAATGATAAGGAAAACAAATCCTATGAACCACAGGTAAGCAGCTACGATTATGATGCACCGGTAGATGAGGCAGGTAACGTTACCAGCAAATTCAACGTATTCCGTTCGGTAATTGAAAAATATTTGCCCAAAGGAGAGGTATTGCCGCCGGTGCCACAACTCAAGCCATCAATGGAAATAACGGATATAGATTTTACGGCGGTAACTTCCGTGAGCAGTATACTCCCTAAACCCATTAAAAACCCAAGGCCGTTAACTTTCGAGGCATTGAACCAGGCTTATGGCTTTGTTCTTTACAGAACGATCCTGCAGGGCGGAAAAAAAGGAATGCTGTACCTGGACAGTTTGAGAGACTATGCTATCTTAATGGTCAATGGTAAAAAGGCCGGAGTTTGTGACAGGCGTTTTCGGCAGGATACCGTGGAGATCACTTTGCCAAAAGGAAAGGACACTTTAGATATCCTGGTTGAAAATCTGGGCAGGATCAATTTTGGCCCAAAGCTGCTACAAAACAAAAAAGGCATTACCAAAAACGTATGGTTTGATGGCAAAGAATTGAAAGGGTGGGAGATGTATGACCTGCCATTTGACCAGATTTCTGCGATTCATTTTAATGGCAATCATATCAGAAAAGATGAACCGGTACTTCGTAAAGGTTCGTTCAACCTGGCAAAAGTTGCAGACACTTATCTTGATATGCGTCAGTGGGGCAAAGGTGTTGTTTGGGTAAATGGACATAACCTCGGCCGCTATTGGCATGTAGGTCCGCAGCAGACTGTCTATTTACCAGCGGAATGGCTTAAAAAAGGAAAAAATGATGTTGTTGTTTTGGAATTATTGAAACCTGAAATGAATGTACTTCGTGCAATTGATCGTCCTATTTTGGATGAACTGCAGGATGAAGCTTCTAAATAACTAAAGGTGATGCAGGAGGGGAAGAGGCTAGGTATCATGGTCAAATTGAGGAACGTTTTCCGGCGCCCGACTGTATCGTGAAGAACGAAATTTTCTTATGTATCATTCAATAATTAAAGTGTTTAAGTTTGTGAACGATCCGATATGATTTATGGTCACGTAAATCATTAATTAAACTATGATCGACAATTGAATGAACATATAACTTTGTAAATAAAAAATCATGAAAGTCAACTGGCGCGGTATATATCCTGCACTTACAACAAAATTTACATCGCATGATGCGCTTGATCTGCAACTTTTTGAAAAAAACCTGCAGGCACAATTGGATGCCGGGATCGATGGCATCATATTGGGTGGCACGCTCGGAGAATCCAGCGTTCTTTCTACAGAGGAAAAAGAAAAATTAGTGAAGTTTGCTATTGATAAAGTGGAAGGAAAAATTCCGGTGATCTTAAATATAGCTGAAGGCAGTACGCGTGAAGCGCTACAGCAGGTCGGATATGCCAACAACTGGGGTGCCGATGGTTTGATGGCTTTGCCGCCGATGCGCTATAAGAGCGACCATAGGGAAACTGTCCAGTGGTTTAAAACGATTGCAAATGCAACAGATCTGCCGATTATTGTGTACAATAATCCGATTGATTATAAGACGTTGATCACTTTGGATATGTTTGATGAGATGACCGAATGTAAAAATATTGAAGCAGTAAAAGAATCTACCCGCGATGTTACCAATGTAACGCGGATGCGTAATCGCTTTGGAAACCGCTATAAGATCTTATGTGGTGTGGATACATTGGCGATGGAGGAACTTTGCCTTGGTGCTGATGGTTGGGTAGCGGGTTTAGTATGTGCATTCCCAAAGGAAACCGTGACCGTCTACCGTTTGGTGAAAGCCGGAAGGCTGGAAGAAGCAGCTAAAATATATCGCTGGTTTATGCCATTGCTCGAAATGGATATTCATCCAAAACTGGTACAATACATCAAGCTGGCAGAAGAACTGGAAGGTATTGGAAGTGAAGCAGTGCGCGCCCCGCGACTCACTTTAGCAGGGGAGGAGCGTGAAAAGATCTTAAGAATTATTAACGAGGGAAGTGCATCACGGCCAGCGCTCCCTGATTATCTGAAAATAAAAGATGTAGAAGAAGAGCTTGTTTAATTGATAAAATGAGAATGCGTTTATAGACGCCATTTTTTTTGAAAAAGCCAATCGGTTTATCTACCCGATTGACAAGAATGATCATCACGAGGAATTGGTTTAATTTGCCATAAACAGAAGAGCATTTTAATTCGTGTTGCAGATGTTCTTTTAATTTACAACCCCATTCAATGTTATCGAATCCCATTTCTAACAAATTTCCTGGCGCTACTTCAAAAAGATTTAGCGGACCTGTCTTTCATTGCATAGACGCGCATACTTGTGGAAACCCGGTGCGGCTGGTAGCAGATGGAGGTCCGGCGCTTGAAGGAGAAACGATGAGCGAAAGACGACAGCATTTTTTAAAAGAATACGATTGGATCAGAAAAGGATTGATGTTTGAACCGCGTGGACATGACATGATGAGTGGAAGTATTTTGTATCCTCCATGTGATCCAAAAAACGATCTGGGTGTTTTGTTCATCGAAACAAGTGGATGCCTGCCGATGTGTGGCCACGGAACCATCGGAACCATCACGATTGCTATTGAGGAAGAATTAATTCAGCCAAAAACTCCCGGCATTGTCCTCATGGAAACACCTGCAGGATTGGTAACGGTTGCGTATAAACGAAAAGATAAGAAAGTAACTTCGGTAAAATTAACGAACGTTCCTTCATTTCTTGCTGCCGAAAATATTGAAGTGGATTGTCCTGACCTGGGGAAATTGAAAGTAGATGTTTCTTATGGCGGAAATTATTATGCCATTGTAGATGTGCAGGAAAATTTTCATGGAATTGAGCATTATTCTGCCGGCCAGTTAATTGCATGGAGCAGGAAAATGAGGAAAAAAATCAATGAACAAAATGAATTTATTCATCCTGAAAATCCCACAATAAACTCCTGTTCGCATATTCTATGGGCAGGAAAAGTTTTAGATGAAAATTCTACTGCACGAAACGCCGTTTTTTATGGTGATAAAGCGATTGACCGTTCGCCATGCGGCACAGGAACCAGTGCCCGTATTGCACAATGGTATTCGAAAGGGAAATTAAAAAAAGGAGATGAGTTTATCCATGAGAGTATTATTGGCAGTAAGTTTATTGGCCGTGTTGAAGAAGAATTAACTGTTGGAGGAAAAACTGCCATACGACCGTCAATAGAAGGCTGGGCACGAATTTACGGATACAACACGATTTCAATTGACAAGGATGATGACCCTTATGCTTTTGGATTCCAGGTGATTTAATCAGAACAATTTTTATTTTAAGAAAGGCAAATTTCCGGAGAAGAGAAAATGGACGTAATCGTTTGGTTGCTCACCACCAGAAAGAAATATTGCAGGTTGAATCTGTTTGTTTTATCTTTAACCTACAAATGTCATTATGAGAGATTATCTTATCCTTATTACCCTCATGTTGTGAGCGAAGCCGAAGTGCAGTAAACCAACAAAAAAGCAGGAATCTTGTTTCCGAAAACGTACAGTTTCAGTAAGCACAACCAACAGGAGAAGGAACGGCGTTGGGTTTGAATTTAAGCGATGATATTATTAAAGGGGATGGAGGAGAAATAAAAGCGGAAACCAAGGCGGATGAAGGAAGTGAATTTATCGTTCAATTGTCTAAGGTATGAATTTAATTAACCGACTTAAAATACGGTATAATGAAAAGAATTCTGCTTATACTAATAACCCTTCAATTTTTTTCTCCTGCGAAGGCGCAAACAACTCTTAATCCTGACAGTTTAAAGCTATTGCTAAGCGCAGCAACAGATACCACTAAAGTTCTTTTACTTGCACAGTTAGGAGAATCTTATGCCTTTGTACAGATTGATACAGCGTTAAGCTATGCGGAGCAGGCGATAATTTTGTCGCGGCAGTTAAATTTTAAAAAAGGTGAAGCACGGGCCCTGGCTTCCTATTCATGGGCTTTGTGGCAACTAGGAAATTTGGACAACGCAATAGCGATGGCGCTTAAATCTTTAAACCTGAGTAAAAGCCTTCAGGATTATAAAATGATTGCACAAGCGTATAATCTATTGACTGTTTTCTATAGAGATGCCGGTGAATATAAGCAGGCTTTAAACTATTTCTTCTTATCAAAAAATTTACATGATTCGTTGAATATTCCGTACTTCTCTGAGCACTTTAATTATCCTGCTTTTATCACAACAGCAAGTTCAATATATTTAAAAACAAACCAGGTTGATTCTGCATCCTTTTATCTTAAAAAGGCTACTGACTTTATAAAGAAAAACAAAGAGAATCCCGGAGGCTATTTTCAACTTGTATTGGGATCACTTGAGGTTAAAAAGAAACATTATGAAGAAGCCTTAGATGACTTCAGAGCCGGCATTCAACTTTCTATTGGGGATAAAAATTATCTCACTTTAGAAGAGGATTATGAAGCAATAGCCGCAGTGTACCAGGAAACGGGAAAGATCGATTCATCCATTTATTACGCAAAAGAAACATTGAGCGGTGCAAAAAACATCTACCAGGGAGGCGTAGATCGTTCAGTTGGGCCTGTTACTACAATCCTCGCTCGGGATTATGAATTGAAACAGGAGAGCGATAGTGCCATTAAATATTTAGAATTAAGTATTGCGACGAAGGATAGTTTGGTTCGCAAACAGACAACAAGGGCCATACAAAACGTGGCTTTTAACGAACAACTGCAGGAGCAGGAAATTGAAGCCGCAAGGATAACATATCGCAACCAGGTTAGAATATATGGACTGGTGGCTTCAGTAGTTATTTTTTTACTGATAGCCGTTATACTTTGGCGAAACAATCGTCGTAAACAAAAACTAAACACATTACTCGGGAAACAAAAAGAGCAAATCGAAAATAATTTAAAGGAACTTAAATCCACTCACGCACAATTAGTACAAAAAGAGAAAATGGCTTCGCTCGGAGAACTGACTGCAGGTATTGCACATGAGATACAAAACCCGTTAAACTTCGTAAATAATTTTAGTGAAGTAAACAGAGAGTTAATTAATGAATTGGTTGAAGAAATGGATATGGGAAATACAGAAGAAGTAAAAGCAATTGCATTTGATATTAAAGACAATGAAGACAAAATAAATCATCATGGTAAACGGGCAGATGCTATTGTAAAAGGCATGCTGCAACACTCACGATCCAGTACAGGAAAGAAAGAGCCGACAGATATTAATGCTTTGTGCGATGAATATTTGAGATTGAGTTTTCATGGTATGAGAGCAAAAGATAAAAGCTTCAATGCAGATATGGAAACGGATTTTGATGAAAGCATGGGCAAAATAAATGTTGTTCCACAGGATATCGGAAGGGTATTACTGAATCTTTTTAATAACGCCTTCTATGCTTGTAATGAGCGAAGCCGAAGTGCAGTAAACGCCGGCCTGAACGAATCATTCGGGCAGGAACAAAAAAACCGGAATCTTAGTGAATACAAACCGACAGTTTCAGTAAGTACAAAGAAGGTTGATCACCACGTTGAAATAAAAGTAAAAGATAATGGTAACGGCATTCCTCAAAGCATTATTGATAAAATATTTCAGCCATTTTTTACAACCAAGCCAACGGGAGAAGGCACAGGGTTGGGTTTGAGTTTAAGCTATGATATTATTAAAGCGCATGGTGGTGAAATAAAAGCGGAAAGTAAGGAGGGGGAAGGCAGTGAGTTTATTATTCATTTACCCGGCGTTTTTCGCGAATAAAAAAATCAGTAATGGGATTATAATCTTTTTTCACACCTGGTATTTCTTCTTTTTATTTCGTCACCGCTAATCCCGCCATTCCAACTGCATTTGTTTTGTTTGAAAAAAAAATTTGTGCAACCAAATAATTGCATTATGTTTGCAACCACTTGGTTGCACAATTAAGAACAAATGAAAGCCAGACGAGATATTTTTCAGGCGTTAGCCGACCCGACACGAAGAGCAATTTTACTATTGATTGCTGCACATGCCATGACACCTAATGCCATCGCAGAAGAATTTCAGGCAAGCCGGCAAGCGGTTTCAAAGCACATTCAAATACTTACAGAATGTCAATTGGTAAAACAGGAGCAAAAGGGTAGAGAGATTTATTATCACATAAACGCAAACAAAATAGAGGAGATCGACAAATGGGTTGAGCAGTTCAAAAAGACTTTGGAAAGCCAGTTCAATGAATTAGACAAAGTATTATCAACTATTAAAAAACAAAAAAAATGAATAATAATTTGCAATTTGATTTTACCGTTGACAAAGCCACGAAAACCATCTATATAACCAGGGAATTCGATGCAGATCTATCATTGGTATGGGATGCTTTTACGAAAGCGGAAATCCTTGACCAGTGGGTGGCACCTAAACCATTTGTGGCAAAAACAAAATTTATGGACTTCAAAGTGGGCGGACAAAGACTTTATGCGATGGTAAGCCCCGAGGGACATGAAGGCTGGGTAATTCAGAAATACACTTCCATCAGCCCGAAAAGTAATTTCAAAATGTTTAATGCTTTTGCAGACGAGGATGGAAATGCCCAATTGCCGGGCTCTGAATGGGACTATACTTTCAGCGAGCACGGAGGAAAAACAACCGTGCTTATTACTATTTATAATGAATCGGCTGAGCGGCTGCAGAAGATGATTGAAATGGGCTTCATGGAAGGCTATAAAGCATCGCTTAATAATTTGGAAAATGTATTGGCATTAAGAACTAAAATTTAATGACATGAGAAAAATAAATATGTTATCAATGATAAGATCGATACTTTTGATTGCAATGACCCCCTTTGCGACAATTCAATCAAATGGGCAAGAACTCAAACCTTCCAAAAGCGGTTATGCACCTGTTAACGGCATCAAGGTATATTATGAAGTGTATGGGGAGGGGAGGCCGTTAGTTTTACTTCACGGCGCTTTTTATACCATTGAGATGAACTGGGGGGAATTAATACCTGAACTGTCAAAAACAAGAAAAGTGATCGCTATTGAAATGCAGGGACATGGGCACACACCCTTTTCAGAAAGAAGGTTAGACATTGCTACCCTGGCAAGTGATGTGGAAGGAGTGATGAATTACTTAAAAGTTGACAGTGCAGATGTTGCAGGCTATAGCATGGGCGGCTCGGTTGCTTACCAGTTTGCTGTAAATTATCCAAAGCGGTTAAGAAAATTAGTGATCATTTCTTCTACTTATAAAAGTAGTGGCTGGCTGCCCGTGGTAAATGGTGCGTTCAAAGATTTTAAACCCGATTTTTTTGATAATACCCCTATGAAAACCGCATATGATGCGGTGGCACCCGACAAAACAAAATGGAGAAAGTTTATAGAACAGATGATTGGTTTTGCAGGCGTACCATTCGACGTGGGAGATAGCAATATTGCAAAAATTACAGCTCCGGTGCTACTTATCTCGGGTGACAACGACGGCCTGGATAAAATAGAATTGATGAAGACCTATCAATTATTGGGAGGGGGCATCGCTGCTGATTTAGCGCCAATGCCCAAATCGCAATTAGCGATTGTTCCGTCGCAAGGACATGTAAGTCTGATGATGCAGACGAAAACAATATTTGGTTATCTGGATGACTTTTTGAAATAAGAGAACTTCAAGGAGAATCTTTTAACAAGCAGAAAAAACAGCTAATTTAGATCAAGCTGATTTAGATCATTTGATGCGATATTCAATTCGTTAAAAGCAATTAAAAACGAAAAACACTAAATGACTGCACAAACACCTGGCAGTGGGATTGCTGCTCGGCGATCTAACCGAACAACTGTCAACTTTTAATATTAAAGTCATTTCAAAATTTTAAGCATCATGGACACTGAGAATTTATTGAAACAAGTAGCTTTTATAAAAGAGATTGACAAGTTAAAATATATTCAACGCAAGACTAAATTATTCAACAGCGACCGGCATGAAAATGATGCAGAGCATAGTTGGCATTTAGCAATGATGACATTAGTGTTGGCGGAACATTCAAACAAACCCATAGATGTTCTCAAGGTTTTGAAAATGGTTTTAATCCACGACGTCGTAGAAATTGATGCGGGTGATACTTTTATTTATGATTCTACAAAAAGCCATACAAATACAGAGGAGGAACTTATTGCCGCGAAACGAATTTTTGGGCTTTTACCGATAGAACAGGCAGAAGAATTTATTACAATCTGGAAGGAATTTGAAGATGGTACAACTGACGAAGCAAAGTTTGCAAAGTCGATGGATCGGTTAGAACCACTGCTACAAAATGCTTCAAATCATGGTGGTACCTGGGCAGAATTTAATGTGTCCTACGAAACAGTTTATGATAAGAAAAAGATCATCAAAAATGGTTCAACATCAATATGGAATTATGCAGAAAATTTACTTAACCAAAGTGTTGACCAAGGCATTCTAAAAAAGAAAATCGACTAAAAGAAAAACTGATAATTAAACCGTGAAATATTTAAATAATAGAAATAATGAAGATGAAAGGTAATAGCACAGAATGATTTCGTTGACCGTGATTTCACAGCTTCGCCCTAAAATAAAGCCACTACCTGTCGCAAAGCCACGAATATTCAAGCTATTCGTGGTTTTTTCTTTTTGACAACAGTATTTACAAATCTCATTTTTTTCTTTCTTTGCTGCCTGAATTAAAATTTCAATTCTTTCATTTATTACCCGCTTTCAAATAATCTTCCACAGCCTGGGGGTTATCACCAACCTGCCTTACCACCTCTTTTAATTCATCGCGGGAAACGCCAAATTTGTTTGCCCAATAGCGCAATTCGTAATCTTCTGTTAAGCTGATCCTGCGCCTGTCGGCGCCGCCAATATTCATTTTATTATCTGACATAATGATTGTTTTAGCAGGAGTAAAGACAACTGTTATGCCAAAAGCTGGCATATAATTTAGTAAGATTTAAATAAAAGTTTTGTTATGCCCGGCGTTTCAGAAATTGAAAATGGAGCTTCTATCAATGAATTAACTTCTAAGGCAATGGAAGCCGAAAAAACAGATCCGTCTTCGGCGATAGAAATTTACAACGGGATCCTGAAAACAGATCCTTTACAAATTCATGCCTATGACCGCTTAATGATCATCTACCGGCAGGAAAAGAATTATAAAAAAGAGCTTTCGGTTATTAATTCCGGAATCAAAACGTTTGAAAAATTTTATAAAGAACAATCGGGCAAACGATCTAAAAAAATCAGCGAGATCAGTGAAAAATTAAATAAAGCATTTGATCTTGTTGATAAAAAAGGCAATTCTTTATACACTCCTGAACCAATAGACCGGTGGCAAAGAAGAAGAGAAACTGTTGAAAAGAAATTGGAAAAAGGCCAAACAAAACTACAAAGCAAGTCCTCAAAATGATTCGCAATAATGCTTTTAGCACAATATTCAATGCGAATAAAAACTGACAACAAACGAATAATTAAAGCCAGTTTATCTTTTCATATCTTATCTTAAGTAGATGTTTAAAGGATCTCATTTTTATTCTAAAAAATCCCTAAATAGTTGTTTAATCCAATTCCTACCCAGGCTTTATTTGAATTAAAGCCACATGGTAATCTGTCACATCAGGTTTTGTTCAGCATCGCTTAAACCAATGTTGTTTGCACAGCAACCGCGTGTGTAAGTATTTTATGAACAGGACATGCATTCGCTACATTCAAAAGTGTTTTTGCCCAATTCGTTTTGCTCTAAAGCATGCTGACTTGCCTTCGCTGCCGGTGATAACGGCTCTTTATTTTATGAGGAAGACCAGAAAAGCCATAAACTTCTCTCATCATATATTGACCAATTCTTTCCTTGAAGACGTTTTCATCCCTGGTGGAATATTTTTTAATATTTCTTCTTTTAATCCTTTGATAAGTTGCTCCTTTACAAAATACCGGTAAGTCACAAGACCTATCTCACGAGCAGGAGCGGGATTTCTGAATTGCCGGATGTTTTCTTTTTGTTTTTCAGTCATATCCTTCAGCGAAAGGAATGGCAAAATAGTAATTCCCTGGTTGGTTTCTACGATTCTTTTGAGCATTTCGATGCTGCCCGTGGCGAAATCAAATTGAGACACCTGCTTTGCTTTATTTTTTAATTCACAAAGATTAAAGACTTGTGAGCGTAGGCAATGGCCTTCTTCCAGCAGGCACAAACGATTGATGTCAATATCCTTTGCCAGCACATATTTCTTTGAAAGCAACTTATCTTTTGCAGAAGCATAGACCACAAATTCTTCGTAAAAAAGCGGCTGTTCAATTAAGGACGATTGGTTCAGAGGCGTGGAAAGCAAGCCGGCATCAAGGTCGTGCTCTTCCAATTTATGAATGATATCATCAGTGGTAAGTTCGCTGATTTTAAGCCTGACGGAAGGATATTTTTGTAAAAATGACTTCATAAAAAGAGGAAGCAGGTACGGCGCAAGGGTTGGAATAATTCCTATCCTTAATTCGCCGGTCAGCTCGCCCTGTTCTTCTTCCACTATCTCTGTGAGGCGCCTGCTTTCCTGGAGGATCACCTTGGCCTGCTTGATAATTTTTTTTCCTATTTCCGTCGGGATGACAGGCTGCCGGCTACGATCAAATATTTTAGCATTCAATTCTTCTTCCAGCTTCTTAATCATCATGCTTAATGTTGCCTGCGTGACAAAACATTTTTCTGCTGCCTTCACAAAATGTCTTGAATTGTCAACGGCAATAATATATTCCAGTTGCTGTATGTTCATAATTTTGGTTATAGATGTTATCTATGCGAATATAGATAATATCAGTTTCATTGATCGTTAATAAGAGTTACTTTCGGTAACTGAATTTCAAATCATTCATTAATAAAATCATTGACATGAACCAGGAAACAGAAAGAAGTAAAAAGCTGACCACCCGCACAGGTACGCCCGTGCCAGACAATCAGAATATTCAAACCGCCGGAGTACGCGGCCCTGCCTTGCTGCAGGATTTTTGGTTTTTAGAAAAGATGGCCCATTTTGACCGGGAAGTGATCCCTGAAAGGCGAATGCATGCAAAGGGATCAGGTGCGTTTGGAACGTTCACGGTCACACATGATATCACCCAATATACTATGGCCGATATATTCTCTGAAGTTGGTAAGAAAACAGAGATGTTTGTTAGGTTTTCAACCGTTGCAGGGGAGCGGGGTGCGGCTGATGCTGAACGTGACATCCGCGGCTTTGCTATGAAGTTTTATACAAAGCAAGGTAATTGGGACCTGGTAGGGAATAACACGCCTGTGTTCTTTTTTCGCGATCCAATGAAATTTCCGGACCTGAACCACGCAGTAAAAAGAGATCCGAAAACCAACCTGAGAAGTGCAGACAACAACTGGGATTTCTGGACCTTGCTTCCTGAAGCGCTGCACCAGGTGACCATCGTTATGAGCGACAGGGGAATTCCCAAATCGTTCAGGAATATGCATGGATTTGGCAGCCATACTTTTAGTTTTGTCAATGCTAAAAATGAAAGGCATTGGGTAAAGTTTACCTTTAAAACACAACAGGGAATTGAAAACCTCACCAACGAGGAGGCGGTTAGTATCATAGGTACTGACAGGGAATCTAACCAAAGGGATCTTTTTGACAATATTGAAAAAGGTAATTTCCCTAAATGGAAAATGTATGTTCAGATCATGACGGAAGAGCAGGCCAATAACCATCCGCAGAATCCATTTGACCTGACTAAAGTGTGGAAACATGGAGATTATCCATTGATTCCTGTCGGAGAATTTGAATTGAACCGCAATCCTGAAAATTATTTTGCAGACGTGGAACAGGCCGCTTTTAATCCTGCCAATATCGTTCCCGGAATTGGCTTTTCTCCGGACAGAATGTTGCAGGGAAGATTATTTTCTTACGGCGATGCCCAGCGTTACCGCCTCGGTGTGAACAGCGCCCAGATACCGGTTAATGCGCCCAAATGCCCTTATCATAGCTTCCACCGTGATGGGGCCATGCGCGTAGATGGTAACTTTGGCGCTACAAAACATTATGAACCTAACAGCTTTGATGAATGGCAGGAGCAACCTCAATATAAAGAACCGCCTTTAGCGCTTCATGGTGACGCCGGCGCATGGGATCATCGTCCGGATGATGACGATTATTTCTCTCAGCCGGGAGATCTTTTCCGCCTGATGACTGATGAGAAAAAAGAACTCTTGTTTAAAAACACCGCAGCGGAATTGGGGCATGCGCAGAAATTTATACAGGTGCGCCACATAAAAAATTGCTATAAGGCAGACCCTGCTTACGGAGAAGGTGTAGCGAAAGCATTACAGTGGAGCATGGATGACGTCAATTCGTTTAAATTGTAAAATAAAGTCCTTTTATTTGAGAAACCTTTGTGCAAAAGCGCAAAGGTTTTTTTTAATGCCATTAAAGTTTTCGATTCTTTTGATTTGAAGGTCTGTTTGTCAGACAAATACAAACGCAGATCAATATGGGACGTCTTCAATTATAATTTATCCAGCTTAAAATATCCGAGGTTCATTTTGTCTTCGACTTTATTATTGGAAAGTGAAAGTCTCAGGCCATATTTCTCCTTCACCTTCGGCGCCAGAATTTCTTCGATGTCAAAAATATCATCTACATCAACACCATATTTATCATCAACATGTGATGTAGCTCCTTTAAAGCCTGTGTGCTTAAAAAATGCTGTCTGCCGTGCACGCTGGATGGCAACTGATTTATCTGCACAGGCAACAAGCATTTTATAATGAAATTCTTCAAACTCATTTTCTTTATATCCTCCAAGATTTAAGAAAAACAACTTAGTTCTTCCATCATCTGAATCAGAAGCGGCATCCTCTTTTTTGTATACCTCAATTGCATGTTCATCTACAACATTTACCTCACGCCATGCGTCAATGTGAATCTTTTTGTTTGCCTCCGGCCATGCTTCGTAAATGTCCGGAATCAATTCTTTCAGGCTATTTCCAATGCCGAAAAATATATCGTGCTGTTCGGTATTTCTTCCGGCAGGCTTACAGCCCAGCAGGAGCATAAATAATTTCATAAGTTTTAATTATTGGTGAAGCTATATTTTTTCATAAAATCGGCCGGTTGCATATTTATTCTCTTTCGGCAAAGCAGTATGTTGTTACTACAAATTTGATTGAAATATTTTTAATCACTCAACTCGTTCTGTCACCGGGTCTGGTTTCTCGCCCAAAAATTCAACCCACGCTTTTTTCATACATGGGTAATGCTTGGATGCTTCTACAAGATTCATGAAATCTACGATATTATCTTCAAATTGTTTTGCCAATGTGCCGTCGCTGATTGCGCCGTTGTTAAATGCCTTGTGGGCTATTGCCAGTGAAAACATATTCGGGTAAACCCTTGCGCGGTACAAATAGAGGTAAATCCGCATACGGTGCAGCGGGCTTATGATCTTCTACAACAGCAAAATATTATTACAAACAAGAGAGGTATTGGATATTTTATTGAAGATGATGCAATGGAGCGCATTCTTAGTTTCCGAAAAGAACAATTTATAGAAAATGAATTACCTGTTTTTATGCGCAATGTTTTTTTATTGAAGATAGATTTTAAAGAGATAAAAGCAATGTATGATCAATTCGTGAAAGACAATTTAAAAAATAAGTTATGAAACTTACAACAAAAATATTATTCATGATTTTTATTTTGATGATCGCCGGGTTGCTGGCATCGAACATGATTTTGAAAAAACAATATGATGCTATCCACCCGATAAAAACATCAGTAATCTGTTTCAGGCTTAATATCTTTTTTCTTGAGCCAGCCTTTAATCGGCTTTCCATCCGCGTCGATGAAGATCGCGTATTGGAAGTCGCCCCTTTCTTCCTTCAGGGTAAGGGTAGCATCACCAGCCGTCAGGTAAACATCACTCCTTTTGCTTGTATCGGGAGCGTTATAAAAATAGGTGTCTTTTAGAATCGCATAGGTCTCTTCCTGGCGACGGTGGTATTTACCGGAACCGGTAACAGGTGTGTTTTTTTTAGCCGGCCTTTTCGCATTCACAACCGGGGTATTCGATTTTTTATAAGGCCATTTTTTGTGTTTTTTAATTAACTTATCGCTGGCCGGGTCAACAGGAGCAGTTGTGGCGGGGTCGGTAGTAGCTGCCTGTAATTTGTTTTCAGGATTTGTGATAGTGTCTTCCCGAAGATGCTTCGCCGGCTTGTAGAATTTATCATAAGCTGCAAAGCCAGCCAGTCCAAGGGCAATGATAAATACCAGGAAAAAAACGGATTTTGACACACCATTCCGCGTTGTTGACAGGTAACGGCGCGCTTCTATCAATTCCCGGTCGCGGGTTTCAACAACATATTGCAGGTCTTTGACCAGGTTTTCCTTTTTAGCAAGAGCAGCTTGCAATACCAGTATTTCTTTTCTCAATTCGGGTTCATCTCCGAGCGGTTTTGCCGGTTGCACCCTAAACTGATCAATGGCTTTTTTCCTTTCGTCACTGATGGTACCGCGCTGGATAAATTCAAGCAGTTCGCAGCCGTTCTTAAACCGTTTGGCAGGGTCCTTTTCCAGGCATTTATAGATCATGCTGAGCAGCCATACCGGGATCTCCATTTCCCTTTGCTGCTTATCGGCGGTCCAGTCTGCGGGCAGCGCGTTTTGCCGAAGCGTAATGATGTCCGGCGGGAGCTTTTCCATATGAGCGAGCATCACGGTGTTGCGCGCCATCTCGCCCTTATTGGTCAGGGGAAACGGAACGGTGCCTGTCAGCAGTTCAAACAGGATAATTCCATAACTGTACACATCCGTTTCGGTAAGCGTTTCCCCGGTACTTTGCTCGGGCGCCATGAACTCTATAGCCCCTGCATAACGAACGCTGGTGCGCCGTTGCTCATCAGACATTACAGAGAGTCCAAAATCCAGGAGAACATAATTACCCGTCCGCTGGTTAAACTTTACATTGTTGCTTTTAATATCTCCATGCTTGATGTTCGCCCGGTGGCAATGTGCCAGCGCATTAGCCAAATGGTCAGCTACCTTCAGCGTTTCTTTCACTGTAAAAACCGGGTCATAAGGAGGTTGAAGCAATTCACCGAGGTCAGCTCCTTCGATGTATTCCATTTCAATAAAAGGAAGATTGCCTGAGCTGGTGATTCCCGATGCGATGATGCTTACTACATTCGGGTTGGGAACTTCGTTTACCCGCTTTAATTTTTGCACTTCATTGCTGAAAGAAATAAAATGTTTGTCGTCATCGTTCTCGCTGGAGATCGGTGTGGGAAGTATTTTGATCGCAGTAATGATCTCGCCGGTTTTGCGGGCTTTATACACGGAACCCTGGCCTCCCGATTTCAGCGCGCCGAGATTTTCTAAACCTTCTGCTATGGTAAAAATTTTTGACATGCTACTTACTCTTGTTCTGAATAGGTAAACTCCAATACAGCCATATCGCCCAGGATCACCTGGTCGCCTTCCTGCATGCGGTGTCCGACTTCAATTGCCTGCATTTTTATTAAAACGCCTTCGGCCGTGCGCACCTTTACTTTATTATTCGGAGGTATTCCACCCTCGTCAGCGAAAATCAAAAACGAATTGCTATCAGCTTCCCATTCGATGTGTGCATGCTGACGGCTTACGGCACGGTTACGGTCCGTAGGCCTGAAAGCAATCGCATTTTTTCTTACATAGTTTCCAGCGGCCTGCACCCTTGATTCGCGGCCGATGTTGATCCTTCCGCCGGAAGAATCGAGCAGGTAAGTATCTTGTTCTGCTTCTCCGTTCAACACCTTTATGAAGGCGCTGCTTTGTTTATTGGTTAACCCTGACCTTTTGGTGGATATGAAAATGGCCGCATCCATTTGGCTCAACAGTTCGGCTTGTGGTGGAAACAGGTTGGTAAATGAAACCTCCAGTTTGAAAGACGGTGATAAGCTAATGGCATAATCATCTGCGATCTTCTGCACTTCTTCTGTCTTGAATTTTCCGGGAATGCCGGAGTATACCGCAGACTCATACAGGTGTTTGTCGTATTCACTACAATTGATAAAAAGGTATATTCCCATTATGTTTCCCCCTTCGCCTCCCTGTACGCGTTGCAATTTTTCCTTGATGTTTTGCAACAGGATATGACGAATGCTTTTTACATCAGGTGATTTTTCTTTAGATAAGTTAAACATATCGATGTTGTTTTTTAATGAATTAATGTATAACAGGAGCCGTAGGACGAATGGTTAGATCATTCGCATCATCAACCTGCGGCAGTCCTGCTTTCGGCAATGGATCAAAACTTTTTATGTAATTACTTTGCAACAATAAAGGAATGATGTGTTCGCCGGCGAGCGCCACGGCATCGCTGGAACCTTTCGTTCCTTCGATACGGATACACACTACAACGTGGCCTGTGTCGTTAGCTGCAGGGGCAAAAAAAACATACCACCCATCGTTGATGCTTTCGCCTTTCAGGATTCTTTCAGGCGTTCCTGTTTTACCGGCAACAAAGATCCCAAATTGCGATTTTTTCGGAGCGCTTTGTTCCCTCATATACATTGTGAGGTATCGTGCATAGAGGGAATCGCCGGCAATGGCAATCCCCTGTTCCGATTGCGTCCCGTGACCATTTACATCAAGTACATAGCGGGAAGGTATCATGATACCGTTATT
>JAICYZ010000439.1 GCA_025933935.1 Chitinophagaceae bacterium | reverse complement strand
TGCCAGGAATTGCATTTCAACCACCTGCTCTCCTTCGCCTTTGCAGGCGTCGCACCTTCCTCCATCTACATTAAATGAAAAATGTTTCGGCTGATAACCGCGTATTTTGCTTAAAGGCTGTTTGCTGAAAAGCTCACGTATTTCATCATAGGCTTTTATGTAAGTCACCGGGTTGCTGCGTGAAGATTTGCCTATGGGGTTCTGATCAATCAATTCTACCTGTGAAATAAAATCTACATCGCCTGACAATCCTTTGCTTAGCCCAATCTTTTCTGCAAATTCACCCTTCAATTTTTTTAATGCCGGATAAAGAATTTGTTTTACTAAAGTAGTTTTTCCACTTCCGCTGACACCGCTGACCACGGTTAATACATTAAGCGGAAACACCACATCAATATTTTTTAAATTATTCTGACGCGCACCTTCCACTTTTATGGAACGGTTCCATTTGCGTATATTTTTTGGAGGTTCAATTTTTAATTCCCCTTTCAAATATTTACCCGTAAGGCTTTCCGGATTTTTTATTATCTCATCATAATTTCCTTCAGCAATTATTTCACCGCCAAGGTGGCTCGCTAATGGGCCCATATCAATAATGTGATCTGCTTTTCTCATCATCATCTCATCGTGCTCAACCACCACGACTGTGTTTCCAAGAGATTGCAGATTTTTTAAAACCCTAATTAAATTTTCTGTATCCCTCGAGTGCAAACCGATTGAAGGTTCGTCCAAAATGTATAAGGAATCAGTGAGGTTGCTTCCCAAACTTCTTGTGAGCTGAATTCGCTGGCTTTCACCGCCGCTTAGTGAATTAGCCAATCTGTTTAGCGTAAGATAACCAAGACCCACATCGGATAAAACTTTTAGCCGTGTATTGATCTCCGTCAAGATCCGCCTGGCAATGGTTTGGTCAAAATCTGATAATTCAATTTCTTCAAACCATTTTTTCAAATCCCTCACAGGCATTTCGCAAAGCTCACCAATATTTTTGTTGGCTACGTGCACATACAATGCTTCTTTTCTTAGCCGGTATCCATGACATTCGGGGCAAAGGGTTTTGCCGCGATACCGGCTAAGCAAAACGCGGTATTGAATCTTATATAAATTCTGTTGAACCTCTTTAAAGAAATCATCAATTCCTTCAAAATATTCATTGCCAGTCCATAATAAATTGTATTGCGCCGTTGTAAGATCAATTACCGGCTTATGAATAGGAAAGTCAAAATGCCTGGCCATTTTTACCAGGCGTTCTTTATAAAGCCCGGACTTTTCGCCGCGCCATGGCGCAATGGCATTTTCGTACACACTTAATCTTTTATCAGGAAAAACCAGATCGGGATCAATGCCGAGCACGAGCGAAAACCCACCGCAAACCGGGCAGGCGCCATATGGATTATTAAATGAAAACAAATTAGGAACGGGCTCTTCAAATTTGATCCCGTCCAGCTCAAACTTGTTGGAAAAATGAATATGATCCTTACCGTTTATTTCAAGCAAGAGTTCACCTTCGCCTTCATAGAAAGCGGTATTCACCGAATCTGCAATCCGATGATTATCTTCTTCGTCAAAATCCTTTTTAATCAAACGGTCAATTAAAACATACACCGTTTTATGATCAAAAAAAGAATCCAAATCTTTTTCTTCTTCCAAGTCCTCTATCCTGGTTATTTTATTATCTGCATATATTCTTGAAAAGCCTTTTTGCATCAGGATATGAAGTTCTTCTTTTATATCGCGATGGTGCATTTTCCGAAAAGAAACGAGCAATAATACCTTGTCGCCTGTTTTCAAATTATTGATGGCATTTACCACATCG
>JAICYZ010000445.1 GCA_025933935.1 Chitinophagaceae bacterium | reverse complement strand
ATTAGCGCAAGATACTGTCATAAAAACCAACAGAAATCTGTTAATTTTTTATAAATTTGTATGAAGCGAAAGAAGACATACGGCGATGCTTCGACGGATGTTTATCTTGTGTAACCCTGGTTTTATCCGGGGTTATTTTTTGCTGGACACTCTTTATTTTTCCTTCCTCGCCGAACACCTTTACCGGTTCCTTTGGAACAGAAGCGAAAGAAGGCTCCGACTCCACTTCTCTGGATTTTTTATCTTTATAATTCTCGTCAAACGCCTCGTCTTTTTTCCAGAGTGTATAAATGATTACAAGTAATTTTTTTTGAACAGCAGTGTATCCCTTCATCTTTATTTTACTCTTTTCATAAATTCTTTCATACAAATTTTTGAAAGGGGCTACATCATACTTTATCATGTTGAAGGCAGGAAAATGCAAACAACGTCTTATATGACTGTTTCCCTTCTTTGATATTCTTGTTTTTCCACTCCGCTTTCCGGATTGATTTTCTACCACATCATACCCTGCGTAACTCACTAACTGAGATACGTTTTCAAAAGCCGCAAAGCCATTTGTTTCTGCCACGATCACCGCCAGACTTTGTAATCCCAATCCCTTTATTTTACAGATGGCGGCAAACTTCTTTTTCAAAATATCATCCTCTTCCACAATTTTTCTCACCCTTAGCTCCAGGCTCTTTTTACTCTTTTGCAGAATGGCAATCTGCCTGTCATACATCTTTTCTATGCCCTTGTCTCTGTACATGCCATAGTGCAAAGCGTGCAATTGATTTTTCAGAACAGTTGATTGTTCAGCGACACTTTGTATTTGTCTGGTAATTAATCGTAGAAGATAAAGGTTATCGCTCAATGGTTTCCAGATTGCGTTGTTTTGCTCACAAGCCATTTGCGCCAATCCTTTAGCATCAATGCGATCTGTTTTTGATTTTAATCCTAAAGCATCTTTATACTTTTTGGCTTTATTAGGTAATACAACTGAAACAGTGCTTCCTTGCTTATGTAAAAACCATGCAAGCTGCTCATAATAAATACCTGTTGCTTCCATTAAATAAACAACGGGTACAGCAAACTGTTTGGTGTTTTTGACCACCCAGGCTAAAAAATTCTCAAAGCCTTTTTTGTTGTTTTTAAAACTGCACTGGGCTCTTATGGCTACACTTTGCTGCTCATCAATAATGCTAAGACACGCATCAAACTTTTCCATAGCCATGTCAATGCCGAGGCCGTGTTTTAAGAATTTCATGATTTATAATTTTAAAGGATGAATCAATAAATCAACAACTTTCTTCAACTGCCTTCACTCATATTTTATGCAAGATTATTGAACGAAAAGCCAATATCTTTAAATACTGTTCTGACTTTGGAAGAAAAGGCAAATAGGTGAATTCTTGCGCCCAACATAGGAAATGATTTACTTGTTTGCGTCCGCCCTGAGTACCTAAATGCCTTTGTTGATTTTATACTAAATTTAATTCTTTCTGCAATGATATGAGCGTCCGCTTGTGCTTTGAGTGCTTTGAGTAGGAAGATGTTTGTATATTTATTTTATGAGCCGCAAATATAAAATTTCATGATAACGATAAATTGTATTTTATTTCTTTTGCCACAGTGCATTGGAT
>JAICYZ010000349.1 GCA_025933935.1 Chitinophagaceae bacterium | reverse complement strand
GTTTCCGCTATAGGCTTAGGTTGTATGGGAATGAGTTTTTCCTATTATCCTTTTCCGGAAAAAGAAGATGCAATTAATCTCATTCGCAAAGCAGTAGAGCAGGGTGTCAATTTTTTTGATACCGCCGAAGTGTATGGCCCTTATGTCAATGAAGAATTGGTGGGTGAAGCACTTGAACCTTACAAAGACAAAGTCATCATCGCCACCAAATTTGGTTTCAATATTCAGGATGGAAAATCAATAGGCGTAAACAGCAAACCGGAACAAATAAGAAAGGCCGTTGAAGGTTCTTTAAATAGATTAAGGGTTGATGTGATTGATTTATTGTATCAGCATCGTGTTGATCCAAATGTACCGATTGAAGATGTTGCCGGAACGGTAAAGGATTTAATTAAAGAAGGAAAAGTGAAATACTTCGGACTCTCAGAAGCAGGCGCACAAACTATTCGCCGTGCACACGCGATACAACCAGTTAGTGCTTTACAAAGTGAATACTCTTTATGGACACGCCAGCATGAAAAAGAAATTATTCCAACCATTGAGGAATTGGGAATTGGATTGGTGGCATACAGTCCTTTAGGCAAAGGATTTCTTACCGGAAAAATTGATGCAAATACAAAATTCCAACAAGGTGATTTCAGAAATACTTTGCCAAGATTTACAGAAGATGCACGAAAATCAAATCAGGCATTGTTAGATTTAATTGATGAATATGCCAGAGCAAAGAATGCAACGCCTGCACAAATCGCATTGGCATGGGTACTTGCACAAAAACCATGGATTGTACCGATTCCGGGTACAACAAAATTGCATCGCTTAAAAGAAAATATTGGTGCGGCAACAATTGAATTCACAACGGAAGAATTAAAACAGATTGAAGAAGTTTCTTCGCATATTAAAATAGAAGGCGGCCGCTATCCGGAAGCTTTGGAAAAAACAACGGGGTTGTAATTAGCTAAAGGACTTATTTGCTAATGTGATAATTTGAACAAAATAGGAATTGTCTGAATTTGTTCGTTTACTGTGGAATATTAGAATCAAAATATTTAAGTAAATCAAAATAAAAAATCATGAAAAAATCGCTATATCTAATGATAGTATTGCTTGTTGCTCTTTCTACTACAGTGATGGCGCAGGACGCTTCAGTTTTTCCAAAAGGAGAAATAGGTAAAAACACGAACAATTACACCGGAACTATCTGGCTGAATGAATTAAGTAAGCCGGATAGTATTTTCAAATTCGGTGTAGCCCAAGCGGTCTATGCACCGGGTTCAAAATTAGATTGGCATATTCATCCCGGCGGTCAAATTTTATTAATTACCGAAGGCACCGGCTATTACCAGGAAAAAGGAAAGCCAGTACAAATGGTACACAAAGGCGATGTTATCAAATGCGCACCTGGCGTAGAGCATTGGCACGCGGCAGCGCCAAACAGCAGCTTTGCTTATGTTGCCATTTCGCCCTCAGAAAAAGGAAAAACAATATGGCTGCAAAGAGTGACCGATGCAGAATATAATAGCGTAAAATAAACATCATTCCACAACAAAATTTCTTAACTATAAACCATATAAATTAAAACACATGAAAGCAAAAATAATCGGGCTGTTTCTTTTAACAATGATTGTGCAATCGTCCTTTGCACAGCAGCCGCCCACCGAAACCATTAAAACTTCCACCAATAACACACCTGAACAACAGGAAATTATCAACCTTTCCAAACAAAAATGGGATTGGATGGCCGATAAATATGTAGATTCTTTGAATGTGCTTTTTGATGACAAATGTATGTTTACTCACATGGGAGGAACCTGGGGAAAACAACCAGAACTTGAAACAATTAAAAGCGGTGGTATATGGTATAAGAAAGCTGAGGTTTACTCAGTTACAGTCAACCTGTTTAATGACAACAACACGGCAATTCTTTTAAATGATATTGACCTGCTGGCTGTTGTTGGCGGAAGAGAAGTTACCAATCCTTTTATGGTGACCGAAGTATATATCAAAGAAAACGGCAAATGGAAAATGGCTCAGCTCACTTTCTCCCACCTGATGAGGCCCGTAAAAATGAAAAACAGTAATAGCAATAATAACACGCAGTAGCATTCACGCCAATAAATAACCATAAAAAAATAAAGCGATGAAAAAAATAAATTCTTGTATGCGTCTTTTCACATTTGGCATTGTCACTTTGGTAAGCACTGGCCTACTTCCTAATCCTGTGTTTGCACAGCAGGCCGATGAATCAAAACCCTATTCTGTTGGAAAGCCGCTTGGTGTTTCCGGCAACCCACCGTCCGATGGCAACTTTCAAGCCATGTCATCCAATGTAAAAGTCTATGGCGGCATCTATTCAGCAGAAAGTTGTTCGTATGATCCGGAAAGCGAACTCATAGTGGTTCCAAACCGTGGCCTGCCACAATCTATGCAGACTAATGATGCCTGGGTTTCCCTTATCAACGACGATGGATCTGTTCATACTGTAAAATGGATTGGCGTCCAGCGGCCGGATGAACGTAAAAAACTTTCCCCGTCTCTTATATTAAATGAACCGTTTGGCAGTGATATCATGAAGGGCATTTTGTACCTGGCCGACCGCGATGGCGGTACAGGCAAAGATGATCCAAGTGTTGCCGTAATCCGCAAATTCAGTATGAAGACCGGAGAGCCAATCGGTGAAGTTAGAATTGAAGATGCCGGCTGGATCAATGATATTGAAGTGAAAGAAGACGGCACTATATACGGGACGGAAACTGGTGATTTTGGCAAACCCAATCCAAACCCGCAAACCTGGAAGGTTTGGAAAGTAACACCTGCAGGTGAAGCAACGGTTTTCGTGCAAGGTGCGCCTTTAAACGTACCTAATGGTATTGCTTTCGATCCGCAAGGCAATATTGTTGTTGTTAATTCCGGGAATGCCGATGTACTGACTTTTTCACAAGATGGTAAATTTTTAAAAACAGAAACCGCGGCGCAACCAGGAAGCGATGGCCTTGTCATTTTGCCCGATGGTACAAAATATGTGTGCAGTGTCTTTAATGGGGGTGTGTCCAGGATTCGACCGAGTAAGCCTGCTGAGTTAATTGCAAAAAATATTCCCAGCGCCGCTTCCATGTGTTATGATAGCAAGACGAATCAACTGGTCATCCCAATGAATGCAAACAACAGCCTTGCATTTATACCGATCGACTAAGCCATTTCTTTCCATTTATTCCATGAATAATACAACCATTCCTGTATGAATATCAAAATAAAAATTCGCGGTATTTGTTTGTTTACTGTTCTGTTTCTTCCTGCAATAATGCTGATAGCCGGATGCAATGACTCTGAACAGAAAAACGCAACCGCCGGGGTTATATGTGACCCGGATAACGGCGGAATTACGCTGCCCGAGGGGTTTTGCGCAACCGTTGTAATTGATAGTCTTGGTCTGCGCGACGACCACAGTGCCCGCCACATCGCTGTTTCGGATAATGGCGATATCTATATGAAAACACGAAGCGAGCAAGGAGGCATCGTAGCACTGCGTGATACCAATGGCGACCATCGGGCAGACATCATCAAATACTTTGGAAATATGAATGAAACCAAAGAAGGTATTTTGTGGG
>JAICYZ010000103.1 GCA_025933935.1 Chitinophagaceae bacterium | reverse complement strand
TCATACTAATATTTTTTTAGGGTTAAATCAGAAAAACCTGTTGGTTAAACAATAAGGAATGTGTCAGTAAACTATTTTGTAAAATGCGAATTAGCATTTCATTTTAACTGGACAACATTTTAATGTCATTTTTTGTTAACAACTTGTTAATAGAATTAAAAAATATTTATGTAGCGGTTCAAGCAGACGAGCATATAAAATAAAATAAATGTTTATGTTTTCCTCGTACCAGCGGTAGTTCGAACCTTTATTGCCCTTAATCCTGACGTCAACCGGTGTTATAAAACTTTATTTATTTGTTCCATAGAAGATAAACAAAAACGCCGTGTGTTGTGATAATTTGCAGTTAAGGAAATTTCTTCATTTTTTAAACAATAAACTTTATTCAACCTCACGATTGCCAGCAAAAGAAGAAATAACGGGAATTCGTCGTTTTCGGAGAAAAACAGAAGAAATTAAACTCAATGGCTTTTTAGCGTCAGATAATCAATATAGTAAACCACTTTTACGCTCACCTCATTTGAATGAGGGCTGTTAAATGTCTTGTAGAAATTTTTAAAATAAGTCCGGTACTCATTTTCATCCAGGTAAACCTGTGACCCCAATGCGTTTTTCCAGGAAAACGTAATACGGCTTCCGGGCAAAAAATCCCAGGTGTAGAACATATCGATATTGAAGGTATTGAAATTAAAATCGTGGCCTTCAGAAAACGCTCTTTCCGTCCAATAGCCATCGGTTTTTACATCATAAAAATGATGATACACCACATTGCTCCAGTAATGACGCAACCGAATATTAAAATTCATTAAAGGATTGATGCCATAAGCGGCTCCAAGAATGGAATAATCCGTTTTCACCGTTCTTTGACCAAGGATTGGTGCCTGGCTCAGCGGGTCGCGATAGGCATAGCCATAATTTGCACCATCGTTATCTAAATGTCCTTCAGCATTCATCTGAAACCGCTCGTTAAATTTATATGTAGCGCCAAGCGTAAATCCATAATAAGCAGGATCAGGCAAAGAGGTAATGCCGCTTTCAGCAGAATAATCGAGAAAGAACTTTTTTCTCGAATCAGTGCTACCCGTTATATTAAGGAAATATTGGGCCGGGCGTTTTAAAACCGCATCCGGTGTACGCAATTCAAAATAATCATTTGACCATAATGGCGCTATTTGTAACGTCGCTAAAATGTTTGAAAAATCTTTCAACAATAGAAATGCCGTGGAATTGATCACGAAATTTTGCCACAAAAACGGTTTGTATAAATATTGATTGGTAGCGCCAATAGTATATCGCTGATTTAAAAAAACATTTGTCGGTTTATAGATGACATAACTCACGTTTCCGGTATAAGTAAACTGGTTGTTATTTTGCAAAAACCCCAGGTCATTGGGATCATATGTATCTGACATGGCTCCCACATTGAAAAGATATTGAATCGTACCGCTCACTTTCTGATACTTAGCGTCGGCTTTATAACCGTCATAATTTCCATTCTTTCCCCAAATGGTGCTGTAAATTCCATCCAGAAATAAATAGTGTTTATTTTTCTTATCAAATAACGAAAGATCCAATGCAGTTACATTGGCATTCCGGCTGTTGCCGTTTCTCAACACGTTTGTATTTGTAAATGTAACAGAAGAACGGTTTTTCAAAGCCTGGTCGAGCACGATGATGTTATAATTGGTAAGTGGCTCGGTTTGTATATTAATCGAAGAATCAATCGACTTTTCACGAATTTCCGCATTCATTTGGGAAGTGAGCGCGTTAAATATTCCGATGCCGAGTTTGCCTTTCGTACGGCCCGAAAATTTCGTTCCATTGATGAGCCTTGTAATTCCCGGGTTTTTAACGATTTCATAATCAGGATTAGAAGCGGCCATTGTCAGTACGTCGTAAGAACCAGTTGGAGCATCGCCGATCCTTCTGGAATAAAAGATACCGGCTTTGTTGAACAGTTCTGTTCCTTCGGTAAAAAAAGGCCGGAAGTCTTCAAACTTTATATCAAACGGGCTTAGATTCAAAACGATATTATCTGATTGCACCTGGGCAAAATCAGGAATCAAAGTCATATCCAGCGTAAAACTTTCATTGATTCCATATTTCACATCCATTCCGCCGCTCTTCAGAAATTCTGTTACTTTTTTGTTTCCAACTGGAGAAACATTCACTCCGCCTGAAATGTAAGGAAGAAAAGATAATCTTACCGGAGGTGTTATATTTTCCAGGCCTTCCCATTGCCCCCATTTGTTCATCGTTCCGCCAATTTTCGGATCGTCAGGACTCCAGGTAGATATTTCATTATTCGCCCTTCTGAACCTGGTAAATTGAATGCCCCATGTTTGCAACGATTTTTTTGAAAAACGAATGGCGCTGAAAGGAATTTTTATTTCAGCGATCCAGCCATCTTTTCTCACACTCACTTTGCTTTCCCATACCGCGTTCCAGCTGCCATCTTCAACTGAAGATAATTTAGCATCTTCCTGCACACCGGCTGCAGAAACTTTAAAAGTGAAAGCATTTTGCTTGTCATTATATGTGTCAATTCCAATGCTAAATACGTCCACATCTTTTCCATCTATATCATCCCGCTCAGTTAAATGCCGTTTTATTTTTTTGGGATCATCATACATGTAAGCCAGAACATAAACGGCAATATCGTCGTACGCTATTTTTACCACCGTTTTCTGAGATGGTTTTTTTCCAAATATTGGAGTAGAAGTGATGAATTCTGAAACAGAAGGAATATTGTTCCAAATCTCATCATCCGCGTTCCCATCGATTTTTACAAACTGATTTATTTTGACTGCATGAAGAGATTTTGTTTGTGCAAAAGAAGTGAAGGATATAATAAACGTGGATATAGCGCTAAAAAGTAATTTAGTCATACAGTTAGTTGTGCTACAAAGATAATTTTTTTTGATAAATAAGAAAATAACCACCAATTTTATTGACAATTATCAACAATTATTCAATTTCTGACCTTCTTTTTAGTTCCTGATTAATCAAAAGTAGTTCTCTCCCGGTTTGCCCGCTTACGGATGAATTTTCCTGTGCACGCCTCATTAGATACGGTATAACGTCTTTTATTGGCCCAAAAGGCAAATATTTGCTCACATTGCAGCCGGCTTTTGCCAGGTTAAAAGTAATGTTGTCACTCATTCCATACAGTTGTGAAAAATGAATGCATGCGTCATTGAGAGGCAAATGATATTTTTTCATCAGTTCTGTTCCGAGTAAGTTACTGTATTCATTGTGCGAACCAATAATAATGTACATATTGTTTGCAGGATCGATACAGTATTCAAGCGCTTCGTTATATTCATGATCCGTTGCCTGCTTGTCTCTGTTTATTGGTGAAGGATAATTCAATTCCTCCGCACGTTCCCTTTCCTTTTCCATATAAGCACCACGCACGAGTTTCATCCCAAGGATGAAATTATTTTGCTTCGCGAATTCACAACTGTCTTTTATGAATTTCAATCGGTCATTTCTATAAAGTTGGGCTGTATTATATACTACTGCTTTTCCCTGGTTATATTTCTGCATCATTTGTATTGTTACCGCATCTACCGGCTCCTGGATCCAACTTTCTTCAGCATCTATTAAAACACCAATATTACTTTCGGCCGCTATTGCACAGATTTTATTTAAACGGGCAACAACTCTCTCCCACTCCGCTTTTTCATCAACATCGAGTGTTTCCAAAGGAACAATTCCACGAATAACATCAAAGTAAACGGAATTGCTGTGTATTTTTTCCAACAACCCAAACCGCGAAAACCCGGTGAGTTTCACACTCATAAAAGGAATATTATTTTGAGTGGCCGCATACCGGATCACTTTGATAAATTCGTCGGTAGCATGATCAAAATTCTCTTCGCCAGATTTTCCTTCTACTCCATAATCTAAAATCACGTGTACATTAAACTGTCCTAATTTTTCGGCAACAGCAGAAGTTTGCTGTAACGTTTCACCGCCCACAAACTGGCTGAAAATTGTTTTCCTGATCAATCCTTTTACCGGCAATTGCAGTTTGAGCGCTAAAGGCGTAAGCCATAAACCCAGCTTCACAAGCCACGGTTTTCCCATGGATTCAAAAAGGAATTTGGCGCGTTTCAGTTCTTTAGTCGTTTTATAAGCAAAGGCTGTTTTGGTATCTTCAAAAGAAATATTCATTCGTAATTTTTAAAAAAAATCGAAATTCTGAAAATGAAAGGAGATTACCAAAATAGTGAATGCTGATATTGGTCAGGAAAAGTGCTGAGTATTACGATTTTTTTCTAATATTAGCGGGAATGTTTAACGTTTTAAATTTAAAGTGATTTTGGAGTATGTGCTGTCATCGTCAAAAACTTTACTGTACAAGCTGGCAGAATTGGCTGTTAACGATTGAATGTCAAAAGTATCAATATCGATCATAACTTTATTGTTGTTTAAAATTTGGTAAGCAGAAGTATCTGTGATGCCGGCTACAGATGAATACACTTTATGATCACTTCGGAAATCAACGTAATCTGCCGGGGTTCCGGTATAATTAATCGTATCCACACCTATTCCATTTTCAACATCAATGATGTTTTCATTTACCAGTGACCATTTGCCGACCAGGGAAGGAGAAGAAGGCTTATCATTATTTTTTTTGCAGGCGGCAAAGATTAATATGGAGACTATTGCCCCAGAAAGAATACTTTTTTTCATTTTTTTAAATTTTAAGGGTCACAAATTTGTTTCCTGGATGTTGGGTGAATTTTCATTTCAGCCACGCTTTTTATTTCACTGTTTTTTTTAAAAGGCAAATTCAAAATTACCACACAGCAGGCTTACGGAAAATGGAAAATCCACAATGTTGTTCATGGATTTCCTTTTAATTTCAAGATAAATAATGCATCAATTACGCAAATTTTGATA
Source organism: Chitinophagaceae bacterium (assembly GCA_025933935.1). GTDB lineage: Bacteria > Bacteroidota > Bacteroidia > Chitinophagales > Chitinophagaceae > Ginsengibacter. The sequence goes on along the minus strand of JAICYZ010000103.1, from coordinate 7,634 downwards.
CAACAACCACAGAAATACATCGATTTCATTTTCTCACGACAGCAAATACTTATTAGTAATCAGCTTAACAGCATTTTCTTAACTTTGATAAAAATAAAAACGATGGCTACAGAAACTTTATCACCGTCAGTAAAAGAAGAAACAACAACCGATTTTCTGCCATTGATGGGAACAGATTACGTGGAGTTTTATGTCGGAAATGCAAAGCAGGCGGCACATTATTATAAAACGGCTTTTGGTTTTCAATCTTTGGCATATGCGGGACCCGAAACTGGTGTGCGCGACAGAGCCAGTTATGTACTGCGTCAGAATAAGCTCACGTTTGTTCTTACAACTCCCATCAGGGATAACAATGAAATCGCTGCTCATATTGCAAAACATGGTGATGGCGTGAAAATGCTGGCATTGAAAGTGGATGATGCGACGAGCGCGTGGGAAGAAACAACGAAACGTGGTGGCAAAAGCTACATGAAACCAACCGTTTTAAAAGACGACAATGGCGAAGTGGTGATGAGCGGCATTCATACTTATGGAGACACCGTTCATTTATTTATCGAAAGAAAAAATTACTCTGGTGTTTTTATGCCGGGGTATAGAAAATGGGAAAGTGTTTACAATCCAACGTCTACTAGCCTTTTGTATGTAGATCATTGCGTCGGAAATGTCGGCTGGAATCAAATGAATCCCTGGGTAAAATTTTACGAAGATGTGATGGGATTTAAAAATATTCTGAGCTTTGATGATAACGATATTTCTACAGAATACTCCGCATTAATGAGTAAAGTAATGAGTAACGGCAACGGTTATGTAAAATTCCCGATCAATGAGCCTGCAGAAGGAAAAAAGAAAAGCCAGGTGGAAGAATATCTTGAGTTTTATAATGGTGAAGGCGTACAGCATGTGGCGCTTGCGACTCATAACATTATTGAAACGGTAACTGAATTAAAAAACCGCGGTGTTGAATTTGTAAAAATCCCTTCCTCCTATTATTCAACCGTTTTAGATCGTGTAGGTCACATAGATGAAGATTTGAAACCGCTTAGCGATCTGGGAATTTTAATCGACAGAGATGATGAAGGTTACTTGTTACAGATATTTTCAAAACCTGTAGAAGACCGGCCCACATTGTTTTTTGAGATCATCCAGAGAAAAGGAGCTAAGAGCTTTGGCAAAGGAAATTTTAAAGCGCTTTTTGAAGCGATCGAAAGAGAGCAGGCTGAAAGAGGCAACCTTTGAGAAGTGACAATAAAGTGCATATAGAAGTGACAATAAAGTGCATAAAAAATTACGTTAAGAAATTTTAAACGGCTTTTTCATTCAATAAAAAAATTAATTTTACGTTTTCAGAGTCAAACAACTGTTACGAAAATGTCCGGCAGAGTTTATAGAAATCTTTTTCTTTCTTTCATTTTTTCATTTGCATTGGTGATTGCAAACGCACAAAACTCTTATTTACCTGTAAGAGATGTTTCTTTTAAAATGCAAACTACCCTCGCAATCAGGATGGATTCATTACAAAAAGAATTTAAAGCCAAAGGACTTGAATGGCCGGTGAGATATATGTTTATTCGCAGTTTTAAATACGACGGGCAACTGGAAGTATGGGTAAAAAATGCAGCCAAAGAAAAATACAAACTTTTTAAAACTTACCGTGTTTGTTTGTTAAGTGGAGCAATGGGCCCGAAAAGAATGCAGGGTGATTACCAGGTGCCTGAAGGTTTTTATTATATCAATGAATTTAATCCGAGAAGCAATTACCACCTGGCTTTGGGTTTAAATTATCCAAACGCATCTGACAAAATTTTGAGTGATTCTCTGAGGCCTGGGAATAGTATATATATTCACGGCAGTTGTGTGTCTGTTGGCTGTATTCCAGTTACAGACGAGGATATTGAAGAGATCTATCTGATGGCGAGTTCTGCAAAGGCAAATGGCGAAGATTTTATTCCGGTACACGTTTTTCCTGTGCGCTACGATAGAAAAAAATCGCTTGAATTTTTTGAGAATTATACACGAAATAATCCTTCGCTTGAAAAATTTGGTTTACAATTAAAGGCAGCTTTTGATAAGTTTGAAGCGACTAAAGAAGTTCCACTTGTAATGGTAGATCGTAAAGGAGCTTATGTGATCGATTGATTACAGAGAAATGATCGGATTATTTTTGCGAATGTTTCCGTAACAGATCAATCATTTCAGAACCGGCAAGAAGAAACCCTCCTACTCCATAAACTTCAGTGCTGTTGTCATCCACAAGTTCTGGCTTTTCTCCAATTTGTTGCACATTCCCTAACTTTCCATCGGCATGAACAGATGAGGTTAACGCAGCCCATGCTTTTTCAATAACCGGGTTGTATTTTTCATAAGAAAGCAATCCATGATTTACACCCCACGCGAGTGCATAACAAAAAAATCCGGTTCCGCTGGTTTCTTTTGCCGGATAACTTCCAGGATCAAGGAGCGCTGCATGCCACGTACCATCAGCGGTTTGAAGTGACGCAATTTTAGCAGACATATTTTTATACAACCCCTCGAACCGCATACGATCAGGATAATTGGAAGGCATATTTTGTAACATTCTCACCAAACCGGCAAGCACCCAACCATTTCCCCGAGACCAGAACATTTTTTTCCCGTTTGCCTCTTTTGAATTGAAATAACGGCTGTCGCGCGTGTACAAATGTTCAGCCGAATCATAAAGATAATTTGTGGTTTTCCACCAAAGCTTTGAAGCGATATCCAAATATTTTCTTTTGCCGGTTGCAGTATAAAGATATGCGAACGATGGCGGCCCCATGAACAAGGCATCGCACCACGCCCACTCGCGATTGGCAATGCCATTCTTCCATTCGAGTGATTCTGTGTGAGGCATCGCAATGATCGAATCCGCCTGCTGTTGCCAATGTGCGATCATTTTTGGTTCTTTATACAAAGAATACATTTGCGAAAACATTTGGGCCACACAATAATCATCCGCCATCGTACGACGCGGGCCGGTGTTCCAATTGATGCCTTCACCAATATCATACATCGCCTTGCTGTATTTTGGATCATTTCCAATTTTAATCAATGCCATATATCCGGCATAGGCAGCACCATTAGTCCAGTCGTATTTAGGCCATCTCATACCATTTTTATCCCATGTTTTCAATTGCCAGTCGGCTACTTTTTTCATGATCTTCAAAGTAGAATCTGCGCGAAAACTATTTTGAGCAATTGATTTGTCATTTACAAAAAAAATAAAAAATATGAACGCCAAAGCAATGAGGAAGTGTTTTTTCATCGGTAGTTTTGTGATTGCTGAAGGAATAACGGCAACTTTCTAAAAAATAAATTCTTATTTCAAATCATTTATCTGCCACATGTCCATGTCACCATAGTCTAGATTTTCTCCGGCCATGCCCCAGATAAAAGTATAGTTAGAAGTGCCAGCTCCCGCATGAATACTCCAGTTCGGAGAAATTACCGCCTGTTCATTTTGCATCCAGATGTGCCTTGATTCCTGTGGCTCTCCCATGAAATGACAAACTGATTGTCCCTGGGCAACTTCAAAATAGAAGTACACCTCCATTCTGCGATCGTGTGTATGGGCCGGCATCGTATTCCATACGCTTCCCGGTTTTAACTCAGTCATTCCCATCTGTAACTGGCAGGTTTGAATTACAGAAGCCACCAAAAGCTTGTTGATCCTTCTATGATTCGAATTTTCCAAAGAACCAACAGTTACAATTTCTGCATCACTTTTTGTTACTTTTTTTGTTGGATATTTATGATGAGCCGGTGCCGAATTAATGTAAAACTTGGCAGGATTATTTTTATCGGCAGAAGAGAAAATCACCTTTTTTGTTTCTTTACTGATGTACAACGCTTCTTTAAAATCAAGCTCATAAATTTCTTCATCTGCCTCGATTGTTCCTTTGCCACCCACATTGATGATTCCCATTTCCCTTCTTTCCAGAAAATAAGCCGCCTTTAAATTACCAGGATTGGGTAGCTCAATTTTCTCTAAAACCGGCATCGCTCCTCCGGCGATATAACGATCATAATGAGATAAACAAAGATTCACTTTATCCGCTTCAAAAATTTTTTCTATTAAAAAATTCTTCCGCAATTCATCCGTCGTCATTCGTTTTGTTTCCTGTGGACTAACCGCGTAACGGCTTTCAAAATCTGATTTCATAGTCTATATTTTATTATTTATTTTCATTGGAAATGGCTGGATATTATAAATGAATATTGGGGCTTTTTGTCTGTTTGCTGAAACAAAAGGTGGAGCAATAAGAGAAATTTAAAACAGAAAGAAGACATTCGCTTCCTGATCATGTTTCGGATAATAAAGCCGTCTATTTAATCACCTCTTCCAGAGTTTTTTCCAATTCCTCGCCTCTCACATTTTTTGCGATTATTTTTCCTGTGGGGTCAAGTAAGAGGTTTTGCGGAATTGCACGAATGCCATATTCTTTGGCAACAGCATTGTCCCAAAATTTTAAATCGCTTACATGTGTCCAGGTTAACCCATCTTTGTGGATGGCATCTAACCAGGACTGTTTTTTTCCGGGCTGATCGAGAGAAACACTTAACACCGTAAAATTTTTATCTTTATAATTGTTGAATGCCTTTACCACATTTGGGTTTTCTGCACGACAAGGGCCGCACCAGCTTGCCCAAAAATCAAGCAATACATATTTACCCTTAAAATCTGAAAGAGATACCGGTTTTGCCAACGTATCGTTCTGAGTGAAATTCATTGCATAAGCGCCAATGCCGGTTTTCTTTGCAGTTTCAATGCGCTTTTTAAAAGCGATCCCTGAAGGAAGATTGCGGGTAGCAGAAGGTAATTTCTGAAATAGCGGCTCTACTTTTTGTGCATCAATATCATAACCGGCATACTGTTCCAGAACATATAATGCAATCGGTGAATTTGGATTTTGCGACAAATAATGATGATATACTTTTTCATTTGCTTCCTTTGAAAGATTATCAAATTCTTCCTCAAGATTTTTCATAGCTGCAGTATCTTTTGCCAAATAATATTGCCTGTATTGCTTGCTTAATGCTTCTTCTTTTTCATTATAAGGCTTTTCTAATTTGTTTAATGATTCCAATGCTTTCTGTGATTTGGAACCCGTTACTTTAGCCAAATCCATTGAATCTTTTATCGCAATATTCATCGTTCCGGGTTCCATGAACATCTGCATTCTTTCTACATGCGGCCTTTGCTCATCAGCAACCGGTACAAAACGCGCCATCAAAGTGGCAAGTGTTGGTTCTGCAATTTTTTCGGTGAAATGGAATTGCCCATTCTTCAATTTAGTACTATCGGTCACTCTTTCATCGCCCGCTCTGAAAGATAAATAAACCATTTGTACCGGTTCTGAAAAGTGCATTGTTCCGGTAATGGTTACTTTTTGTGCAGTTGAACAAGTAAATGCAAAAGCACCCAGTGTAAGGAAGAAAAGAAGATTTTTCATGTAGTTTTTATTTATGTTTTTTTTCAAATTTAATTTTAAAAGTTTATTTATCAATATTCTTAAAAGGAAGCGTCCACAATTAAATTTAGATGCTGCTTAAAAAATAAAAATAAAACCGCGTCACAACCCGCACAATTAGAAAGGCGATTTGAAAACGAATCTTCTTTATTTGTTCGTTTACTGGTTGCCTGTTCAGCAACTTTCACGGCTTTGTTAAAGGTAAAAAAGTAAACTCCCACTTCACCGGATTCTGCCAGTCTTTTCCTTTAAAACTCCCAACCGGCGCCTTTATTAAAACATCATTCCACCCTTTATGTAAAAGGATTTTTGTTGGCTGGCGGTAAGAATATCCTTCATCAGTTAATGGAATTTCTGAGTTGCCTTTCTGCCGCGCATATTGCCAATCAGGTGGCGGTATTATATCTCCATTTACCCAAACTTTACTTTGCAAATCATTCCATGTTCCTTCTGCCGGAGTATCTGTTGCAGGTGAACGGGAAAGATCATTGAAGCCGATCCAGAAATCAGCAATTTTATCTTCATCGCTCCACAGTTTTGATGCAGCATACCACGTGGTATTTTCTGAAGGTTTGTCGATGACACCGTTGATCAAAGGATACCACCAATGCCTTAATACAATAGTGCCACCAGTGGCTTTTATAGTCGGCGAATCAGAAAAATTCTTATTTTCAGGTGCAAAAGATTTGGAAAGATCACCACCATTTTTATAAGGTCCAAACAAATCCCAGTGCATCATCATTTGTTTATGATATGGAAACGGAATGTTTTGAAAATATTCTTCTTTGTGATCCAATAATCTTTGTTCAAAGTCTGCATATTCCTGTACCTCTTTTCCTTCCTTTACATTGCTAATCCATCCCGGCTTTCCGCCACCACGCCACGTTCTTTCGGCAAAAGACATCATCCCTGGATAAACAGCGTTCTCACTAAAAATTTTATTTTTATCGGCTACTCTCCTATCCGGCCAGACACAAAGCGTAGCGCCTTTCATATTTTTGTTTTCCTTTTCCACATCCCCAATTTGCCGGAAAAAAATTGTTACCGGCGCTTCCAACGGATCCATATGATTGAGATAGAGATGCCGCGAATCAATAAATTTTATATCAGATTGTGAAGCCGATTTTCCATTATCATCCATCCAAAGTTGGCGTATGGTAGCAGCCAAAAAATTACCACCGGGCTCCCAGCCGATTGTTTTTTTGCCAAAGCTTTGAAGGTATTTGGTTATTTCCGGTATGAAATTCTTGTTATGAATTTTTACTTCATCGCCACCAATATGGAAATAAGGAAGATCATACGTTTCGCAAAACTCTTTCAAAATATTCTTTAGAATAGCCATGCCGGAATCGCTCTGCATATCAGTGTGCATCGCTCTTTTAAATGCATCGCTATGGCCCGGCATGTCTATTTCTGGTACCAGAGTAACGTACCTTTCTTTACAGTACTCAATCAGTTCTTTCATATTCTTTTCGGTATAGTATTGGCCTTTATCACGCAACATATTCTCAGGAGCAGTCAACTGAGGATACAATTTACTTTGCAACCTCCAGGCAATATCTTCGGTAAAATGAAAATGAAAAATATTGAGTTTATAAAAAGCGATCTTATCAATTTGCTGTTTCAACATTTGCATTGGTTCGTAATTCCTTCCTACGTCAATCATATATCCGCGCCATGAAAATGCAGGCCAGTCTTTAATTTCACAGTTATCAATCATTTCGCCATCGCGCATCAATTGTTCAAAAGTTTGTATTGCATAAAAAATTCCCTGAGGAGTATTTGCACCGAGAGATACTATGTTTTTGCTTACATTTAAAGTATATGCTTCATCATTTAACTGCGGCGCATTTACTTTTTCAAATTTCAATTCGATATACGGAGCATTGTCGGTAATCCGGTTTACAATGTTTACATTCCATCCTTTAGCTTTAATATTTTGTTGTAACATTTCGGCTTCCTTTTGCAAAGATTTATCTTTTACCAGGATGCTTTTGCAAGCAAACAAAGGAAAATTTCCTTCATTCCATTTTACAGATTGTGGCAATGGAATGAGCGACGGTTTTTCATTCAGATCATAAACGTAAGGGTAAATTAAGTGTTTCCAAAGTGCATAACCCGTTCCCAGCAAATGCAGGCCGTCGTTGG
>JAICYZ010000392.1 GCA_025933935.1 Chitinophagaceae bacterium | reverse complement strand
AGCCGATTCCCTTGCGGATAACGAAAAGACTTGAATGATGGAATAAGAATGTAAAAGCAATTCTTTACGAAATCTTTATATCCTTCTCCTTACTTTTATATCTAAAAGAAAAAAGGTGAAACTATCTGGTATCAGAAAATTGCCGGTTAAAACACAATACCTTTTAAGTGTATTACCGGTACTTGCCGTTTCACTGGCTTTCTTTCCTTTTAATGGTCGTATCGATTATAAAATAGTGGCATTGGTACTGCTAATGACCGTGTCGGTAGTTGCCATGCTGTTTGAAATTCTGCCGGTATTGCTCGCGGCGGTTTTAAGTGCAGTTATCTGGAACTTCTTTTTCATTCCCCCACTATATACTTTTAGCATTGGCAATACAGAGGATCTGCTGATGTTTCTGCTGTATTTTTTAATAGCCCTGATAAATGCAGCACTCACCTTCAAAATACGCGAAGCTGAGAATAAGGCAAGAGACAAAGAGGAAAAAGAAAACGAGTTGAAACTATACAATACTTTGCTTAATTCGCTCTCTCATGAGTTGCGCACCCCCATTGCTGCCATACTTGGTTCTGTGGATATGCTGAAAGAAAACCTGCATCCTGTTTCTGTTGAAAACCAGTCTGAACTGTTGAACGAAATCGAAATCGCCGGAAACCGTCTGAACCGGCAGGTGGAAAATATCCTCAATATGAGCCGGCTCGAGAGCGGCATGTTGAAACCTAAAATGGATTGGACGGATATGAACGAACTTGTCAATTCTGCGATTCAAAAACTAATTCCTGATAACCATGCGTTTATTTTTAAAAACAATGATCATCTTCCTTTGCTCAAACTGGACAGCGGGCTGACGGGGCAAATTGTATACAACCTGTTGCACAACGCCATTCAATACACACCTGCAAATACGTGTATTCACATTGATGTAAAACATGAGGCCGAAAATTGTGTGATCACTGTTTCAGACAAGGGCCATGGTTTTCCTGTGGAAGAAATTGCGTTGGCATTTGATAAGTTTTACCGTCTCCCCAATACCAAAGCAGGCGGAAGCGGTTTAGGCCTTTCCATTGTAAAAGGTTTTACGGAAGCACAAAACGGTATGGTAAAGCTGGAAAATAACCTGGAGGGAGGCGCAAAATTTACCATCGTAATTCCTGCTGAAGCATCCTATTTAAACAACCTGAAAAATGAATAAAGCCGAGATACTCATCATTGATGACGAACCACAAATGCGGAAGCTTCTCGGGATTACCTTAGAGAGCAATGATTACAAAGTATTGCAGGCCGAAACCGGGAAAGAAGGGGTAATACAGGCGGCAAGCCATCCTCCCGAGCTGATCTTGCTGGATATTGGATTGCCCGACAAAAGTGGCCATGAAATACTTAAGGAACTGCGCCAGTGGTACAATAAATCCATTATTATTCTCTCTGTGCAAAATAACGAAACCGATATTGTTACGGCTCTCGATAACGGTGCAACCGATTACCTTTCGAAGCCCTTTCGCACCGCAGAATTATTAGCCCGTATTCGCTCAGCCATACGCAGAAATCAAACACCTAACGATACAAGTATTGTGGATGCAGGCGATTTGCAAATTGACCTGGTAGCAAGAACGGTTAAAAAAAATAATCAATTGCTAAAAGTTACTTCCACAGAATTTAACCTGATTTCACTTTTTGCCCGCAATGAAGGCAGGGTGCTCACACATCGTTTTATACTAAAAGAGATCTGGGGAGTTGGCTATCAAACCGAAACACAATACTTACGCGTTTTTGTTGGTTCACTGCGAAAAAAGATTGAAGAAAATCCAAATAATCCCCTGCACATTATTACTGAAAGCGGCGTTGGATATCGCTTTCAGTAATCTTTATAAAAATTTTATTTATCGCGCTGTTTTTTTATCTCTTATTAATGCATTAAAAATTTACTTCGCCATGAATTGTTGGAATCAATATAATAATCATGCTTTCACCCGGAGTAATGCATATTATTGGCATCATCCTGCTGGCAGGCACCGTTATATTCCTATTTCTTGTGGCAGTTAAAGAAATGCTGGAAGAAAAATAAGCGCATCTCTTCCAATCCATTCTGTTCTTTATAAAACCTTTATATCCGGCGGTAATACTTTTACATTTTCTCTATACCATTCCTTTCAATTTTGCATGATCAATTTAATTGAATGGAAAGGATTAAAAACGGAATCAGTAGCAAAGTAACAGCTGCAAGTCTGCTGGTGGCATTGGGCATTATTTATGGCGATATAGGCACCAGCCCGCTCTATGTTTTACAAGCCATTGTAGGAGACAGGCCTGTTTCGGAAATACTGGTGTATGGTGGTATTTCCTGCGTGTTTTGGACCATCACCTTTCAAACCACATTCAAATATATCTACCTCACGCTAAAAGCAGACAACCATGGCGAAGGCGGCATTTTTTCACTTTATGCGCTCGTCCGCAGGTATGGTAAATATATGGTCATTCCGACCATTCTAGGCGCTACTACTTTACTCGCAGACGGCATTATCACGCCACCCATTTCTGTGGCTTCGGCAGTGGAAGGATTAACGATTGTGAAAGGCCTGGAACATTTGCCGACTGTTCCGGT
>JAICYZ010000087.1 GCA_025933935.1 Chitinophagaceae bacterium | reverse complement strand
TTACTTGCAAAATGGCTTTCCCAATTCTATAAAAACTAAATATCATTCCCCGGATTCGACATCCGCTGCAAAACTGAATAATTTTGTCGCTACAATAATCACCAAAATAAACAGTGAAAAGCAAGCACGAAAATATCATTTACCTGACTCTATTGTATCTTTATTTAACACTGCAAACGCTCGTTTTGTTTTCTGTACTTTAAACTGGGGTTTTAAGCGAACAAGGGATAATTTTATTAATACCTACCATCGGAGAGAAATCGTAAATTTCTTTATAATACCGATGGCACAACCACACGAATCATTGGTAACTGTTACTTGCATGATACTTGATCTGAAGCAAAAAAATATTGTCTATTATCGAAGAGACGTTTTAGAAAACAGGGATCCAACGGATATTAAAATAATTAAACTGCAACTGAGCAGAATAATTAATCACTTTTTTATTTAATTTCCTTTCTGAAAATTAGGGCTTTGTTCGATATGCATAATGTTGGGTTCGTTATTTATGCTGATATCCGATTTAATTGATCCTCCGCAGACAACATCAATTATCTAATGCCATTGTTGTATAATAACACATACGTTTGAGTTATCTTTTAAAGCAAATTCTTTAGCACCCCAGGGGCGAAGTGTTATTGTCTTTAAATTAGGATGTAGAAATTGCGGATGTGTCTTTGAAACTTTAGCATAAACCTCCTCTATGTCGTGTGTATGAAGCCTGATCTCAGGTCTGTCTTTGTCTGCATACTCTTTGTTTTGAAATAGGAATATAGCCAGGGTATCTTTTTGAACTATGCAACAGGGGTTATCAGATTTAAGATCGTTATAACCAATGCTGAATTCCAGGCAGTCAACAAAAAGATCAAGTCCATCTTTTATATCCTCGAAAAAAATGTTTGGGACTAATTTAGTAAACGTCATATGTTTTTGTGTTTTAAAAAAGTCATGATGGAAGCGGTCAAAAAATGTCGTTTGGCACCAGCTATTTATAAATGTAGCAAATACCTTTTCACACTATGTAAATTTAAGGATGAAATTTTTCTCCCTTCTTTAGCATCTCAAGAATTGCTTTCATTCTTTTGTTTCTTGTTTCCGGTTTTTTGGCCGTTTGCAGGCGCCACACAATTGAGTAGATATTTGTTTTGTTAAGTGTTTTGAAAAACGCTTCTGCCTTTTTATCCTTAGCCAGTTCATTCAGAAAGTCCGCAGGCACGGTCATGTTGCCTGCCGATTCATACGCTTGCTCCCATCTTCCATCAGCTTTTGCTGCTTCTACTTCTTCGATACCTGCTCGCTGCATCAGTCCTGATTTGTGAAGCCGTTCAACATGCTCCCGGTTTCTTTGAGACCATATGCTTTTGCGTCTTCTTGGTGTGAATTTTTGAAGCCACGATTCTGTATCATAACTTTTTTTTTGCCCGTCAATCCAACCATAACATAATGCTACATCAAGTGCCTCCGCATAGGTGATTGTTGGTACTTTGGATTTGATTTTGAAAAGCCGGATCCAAATGCCCGATGACTCTTTATGATATTTTGCCATCCATGAAGTGAAATCTTCAGTAGAGCTGAATGTCAGAATTGGCAAATCCGGCTTTACCGCTTTGTTTTTGCGCTGAATCTCATTTTTCATTTTGAAGCTGGTTCAAGTTAATACTATTCTTTGTTGCCAGTGCAATAGTTGAGATTATGATGTGTCATACGAATCCAGGTTAAAGCCGTGAAACTAAAGTTTCCAACTCTTCAGGTGAAAGATCCTGACCGATCAATATACCATTCTTGTCAATCAAAAAATTTGCCGGTATACCTAATAGATGGAACCTTTTCGCAAGGGAGTTTTGCTGGAAGTTGACAAACTCACAATACTGTGGCCATGGCAAACTATCGTGTTTTAAGGCTCCAACCCAGGCAGCCTTTTTCGCGTCCATCGACACGCCAATGATCTCTAGTCCTTTCGGGTGATATTTCAAATATACACGTTTCAAATATGGGAATTGTTTTCGGCAACTAACACACCAGGAACTCCAAAAATCAAGGAATAAAAGTTTGCCTCTAAATGAAGAAGTATTAACAGATACATTTAGCGTGTCGACCAGATTAATTGCCGGAAATAATTTACCTGTTTCTGCTGAGTAGATTTGATATTTTGTAAGATCGACGCTTGTCCAGAATCGATTTTTTTTAAGTGCCTCGTTAAGATGGATATAAAGGGAATCATACTGCCAGGTAAGCAAATTCTTTGCTGATGCAAGTAAGACAAGAGAATTCTCACTTAATGGATAAGTTTTAATAAAACTATTTAACAGGGCAAATATGGATGATTGCCTCTGTGCTAAAGTCTCATCGGACATGTTAATGGTTATCATTCTCGTTCTCATGGATAAATAGTCGTCAGAAAGTTTATAATCTGTGGTAGCAGCTTGCTGCTTGCAGCTTTGCAAACTATATAAAATTGCTATAAGTAGAAGGTATCGCACTGGTTTATATAAGTTAAAAACGTTGGCTACGTAGCGGTATTCCTTGTCCCTTCTTCGAAGTCACTGATGATCAAAAATACAAAAGCTCCCTGATTATTCTGTTGCTCCGCTTTATTCATATGCAGAAACCGAAACTGAAAAGCGAATGTATTCGCGCTTTGCCATATTACAATGTAATCTGCTGTTCTTCTTCGTGTGCATCAAGCCTCGGCTATTATTTTTTATTTCGCTTTTCAGTTCCCCAACGAAAAGTCACAAATAGCATCGTTGTCAGAACGATAATTTGTACGACTATCAAAAATTCCGTTATGAATTTTGTAACAGGAGCTGTGGTCAAATCAGGAATCTTGCCGGGTCCCGATGCTGATAATGGTGGATATAAAGTCCAGCCGCCGGTAAAAAAGTTCGCAAATATTTTGATCAAATATGTCAATGCAATTATAAGCATTAAACCCGTTATTATTAGTATCCAGTTTGGCAAGCTGCGCCTGAACGAATTTTGAAGCTCTTTAATGAAATAGAGAATAAATGTTACAAGGAAGAACATTGGAAGCAAAATACGGAAAGGTGCGATGACAAAGTAAGTGTCGTGCAAATGAATGTCTATTGTGCCGTTTAGAAAGTTTTTACCAAATAGAAATAACGACAACAACAATGTCAACGCTACAGAAACCATTAACCAAATCACTTCAATAAAAACCTGTCTTGATACTTTTTGCATAATTAGACTGTGTCGGATGCCTTGCCGCTAATTGTAGCATTTGTAAAGTCATGTAATTGAGTTATCCCGCTCAGTACAAATGCTTAATTGAAAAACTGCAGTTGAAGATAAATACAAATGTTGAATAGCGTAATGTCTGCTGATAACAAAAGCTGATAAAAATTACTACTGCTGACATCGGGCCTGATCAACCATGCTTTATAAATACAACTTATTATGAGCCGTTAGTTTTTTTAGTTATAGGGAATATAGTTTTCCCATCGCCACGGCATATAAATATCGCCAATCGCATATTCAAGTAATTCTTTAAAAATACTTTCGCCGTTATCATTATTGGTCATGATGATTATCGCGATTTTTTTATCCGGAAAGGCGACAACTTGTAAACCCCCCGTTCCGGTTGTTTATATTCAAATTTCCAATCAAATTGCCATTTGTTCTTTTTAGTTATTCCTTTCAGGTCAACAAGGGTTACGATAGAAATATCTCTTGCAAAACTGTCGCCGGTTACCACATTTTCGATTGAATTAGTGAGCTTGTCAACCTGAAAATCAAGCCCTATTTCTTTTTGTTTCTTCACCCTACGAATTTACGAAATATGTATGTGCCTGGCAAGTTAGATCGTTGATTGTAGAATGTAATCTGGTAAACGAACAAATAATATTAGTTCTTCTTTTCTCTATAGAACCTACCATTTGAACAAAGGCGTTAACACGTCTTTAAAAGCAATCACACCTCCAAAACCACAAGGTATCAGCATTGTAACTTCAGAGTTTCGCAAAGTCGGCATCTCATCAACTAAGACAATTTCCAATCGCCACAATTTCATAAACTCTTTCCCCTCTTTCTCAGAAAAATCTTTTACATTTATTCACTAATAAATCTTTTGGATTTATTCACTGAATTGCTTTTCCTTTTTTTATTCATCGAAAAAATAAATCATGGCGATCCAAAAACCATCCCGCAGAAATTTTATCAAACAACTGGCAGGAACGGCTGCAGCAATTGCCGCATCACCACTTGCTTCCCTGGCCGATAAGCAAAACGTTGAAGAACGGATTCTTCAGTACGAAAGAAAATTTACTGCAAATGATCAAATAAATATAGCGGTGATCGGCCTGGGAATTATGGGAAACAACGACCTGCAAACATCTTTGAAAGTCCCGGGGGTCAACTTGGTTGGCGCCTGCGACCTGTATTCCGGCAGGCTGGAAAGAGCAAAAGAAGTTTATGGCAAAGATCTTTTTACTACCAACGATTACCGCAAAATCCTTGATAGAAAAGATGTGGATGCCGTAATCATTGCTACCTGCGATCAATGGCATTCCCGCATCAGCAAAGACGCGTTGGCCAAAGGCAAGCACGTGTATTGTGAGAAGCCGATGGTGCATTACATCAGCGAAGGACAGGGTGTGATCAACGCACAAAAAGCCAGTAAAAAAACGATGCAGATCGGAAGTCAGCGTGTAAGCAGTATTCTCTATGCAAAAGCGAATGAACTCTACAAATCCGGCGAAATTGGAAAGTTAAATATGGTAAACGCCGTGTATGATCGCCAAAGCGCAAATGGAGCATGGGAATACACCATGCCGCTGGACGCTTCACCTCAAACCGTCGATTGGGACCGCTACATTGAAGGAATGCAGAAGATTCCTTATGATCCGAAAAAGTTTTTTTGGTGGCGCAATTATAAAGAATTCGGAACAGGTGTGGCCGGCGATCTGTTTGTACATCTTATCTCCGGCACCCATGTGATAACCGGCTCCAAAGGTCCTGACAAAATTTACGCATCAGGGCAATTGGCTCATTGGAAAGACGGACGAAATGTGCCGGATGTGATGACCGCGATAATGAGTTATCCCGAAACGAATGAGCATCCTGCCTTCCAGCTCACTTTGCAGGTAAATTTTGTAAGCGGCACCGGTGGCGGAGAATCTGTTCAATTTATCGGCGATGAAGGAGTAATGCATGTCACAGGAAACGGGCTTTCCATTCATCACAGCATCATGCCCAAAGCGCCGGGAATTGGTGGCTGGGATGCACTTGGTACCTATCCGGAAGCGATGCATAAAAAATTGCTGGAGGAATACAATCAGAAATACAGCGCAGAAGATCAGAAGCGGCCGGTAAAACCTGATATTGTGTATAAGACGCCTGCGGGATATAATGAAGACCTGGAGCACCACCTTAATTTTTACAACGGTATTCGCACGGGCAAACCGGTAGTAGAAGATGCTGTTTTTGGTTTCCGGGCTGCCGCTCCGTGCCTGGCTTGCAATGAAAGTTATTTTAAGAAAAAGATCATTTTTTGGGATCCTGAAAATATGAAACTGAAAGAAAGCAACGCCTGACAATAATTTTTCACATTCACAAAACCAAATTTATTATGACCGTAAACAGGAGAAAATTTATCAAAAGCAGCGCAGTGGCGCTTGCAGGAACTTTATTATTGCCCGATGACATTTTTGCAAACAAAAAGAAAATGAATACGATCACTGGTTTACAACTTTATTCAGTGCGTGCAGACATGCAGAAAGCACCGATGGACACCCTGAAACAACTGGCTGACATGGGATATCGCTATGTGGAACACGCTAATTATGTAAACAGAAAATTTTATGGCTATTCACCGAAAGAATTTAAAAAGGTGTTGGACGATCTCAACTTAAAAATGCCAAGCGGTCATACGGTTCTATCCGGAAAGGAATGGGATGAATCAAAGAAAGATTTTTCCGACAAATGGAAACAAACCATTGAGGATGCAGCGATAGTAGGGCAAAAATATGTGATAAGCCCGTGGATGGATGAAAGCCTGCGCCAGGATTATGACGGCTTATTGCGCTTTTTGGATGTATTCAATAAATGCGGCGAACTGTGTAAGCAATCCGGTCTGAAGTTTGGCTATCACAACCATGATTTTGAATTTAAATATTCTTTGAACGGCCAGAAAGTTTATGATATCATTCTTGAAAAAACCGACCCTTCATTGGTGTTGCAGCAAATAGACATTGGAAATATGTATGGTGCTGGTGGCCGTGCGCTGGATATTTTGAAAAAACATCCCGGGCGTTTTGAAAGCATGCATGTAAAAGATGAGATCGTATCAAAGACCGGGGGAGAGATGAATGATAATTATGAAAGTACCGTTTTGGGTAAAGGCGTATTGCCGGTAAAAGAGATTGTTGATCTTTTCAGGAAAAAAGGCGGTACTACTGAATTTATCATCGAACAGGAATCTTACCAGGATCTCACTCCGCTGGAAAGCGCGAAACAGGATCTGGCAATGATGAAGAAATGGGGATATTGATGATGAAACTATTTTATTAAGGAGAAAGGCGCTTTTCTGTTTCGGAAAAGCGCCTTTTGTTTTAGACTTGAAGTATGCTTTAGCGGGTAGAACCGATCTGTAGTGGGGTTGCATTTATATCAATGATGCTTTATTAAACCAAGTTTACTACGCTCACTATCTGTTAATTGCGGAAACAAATCGTCTTTCGTATTTGGTATTCCGTCCTGCCCGGATGAAAAAAGTAAATATTTGTCGCCAATTTTTTGATAATTGTAATATGAATCACCTTTTGTGTTCATTCCTTGCACTGCATCGTTAATTGGCGCTAATTTATCGTCCTCTAAAAGTTGCTCTAAACTATCAGGATATTGTCCGTGTGTCATTTTATAGAACTCGATATTTTTCACCAAACTATTGAGCTGCATTTGAGATATCTCTTCAAAACCTTTCTTGAAAACTGCAGCATGGGTGCCTGCATAAAAAAGTGTTGAATAAACAATAATTGTCCAAAAAATGCCTGCTGCCCCGATTATTGAAAGCCATTTGTCTTTATACTTTAAAAGACCATAGAGTAGAAGTCCCAAACCAACAAATGCGCCAACCAACGGCATTAAACAAAGTAGGCCTAATAAATAAGGAGGCTTAGATTTTGGCAGGGGTTGTGTTGTTTCCATTCGCGGTTTTTATGATAGATGTTCGTGAACGATTATGGGCGACACTTTAATTTGATACAATTAAAAAAATCAACTTACAATTGCCACTTTCACAAGTCGCTTCGTCTTATTTGTACAATTCAATTTTAAAAAGATTAAAATTCGCAGTTACTTTTCTCAATCGCTTTTGATAAATTAAAAGATGCTTCAAATATATCATCTTCTTTTAGAAAATACAAAAGCTAGATATTTCTTCTTTTATTGTAGTTGTTTTGATTTGTTTGTGAACTGCGGCAGTAAATCTTTCGTGCAGCACAAAAGCTGTTAAATATTGAAAGGAAAAAAAAGAGGAGAAACTGAATTATCATGATTATTCATGTCAGGAATAATGGTTTTTCATTTGTAGAATTAATTGTTGAAAGATTATTTTTGAAGGTTTAAAAGACTTTTCATCTAAAAGAGAAATTGATTTAAAACCGAACCGGCAAGCCCGAAAATACCTAAGAAATACCACAAGCACACCTAATCGTAAGTGGCAAGCGTAGGAAAGAAGAATAACAACCGGAAACTTTGTGTAGCAGGGAAAAAGCTCCTTCAAAATCCAATCTTCAGTAATTAGTTTTATGTTATACACAGGAATATTATAAAAACGAATACCTCCTGTGTCTTTTTCTTCAGAATTAAAAATAAAAATCTGTTTATGAAAAAAATCTCATGGTGGGCTAAAAATCACAAGCTCTCCGCACGTATTCTTATCGTTGTATCGTTTATTTGTTTAAACGCGCTTGCGTTTGTTACGGGACAATTCCTAAATCAGCTCGGAATATTATTTTCACAGGTATTTTTATTTGCCTGTTTTTTTATTTTTCTCATTGCTTTTACAGCATATCCTTTGAAGAAACAGAAAGAAAGAAACCCGAAGCCGTCGTGGTATTACCCGTTACAAAAAAGCTGTGATTTTATTCTTGCTGCTTCTACATTTTGTATGATTGTTTGCCTTAGTAATCAGCCGGAAAAGTTATTTCAATTTTATCCCAAAATCAAAGCATTTGCAATTACTTTTCCTGTGAAAGACAGTACAGTAAAACATTACAAGCCCATCGGTGAATTCAACTCATCATTAAAAGATGGAAAAGGCAATCAGCTGAAATGGAAAGAAAGAAAAAAACTATTAAAAGTACAGGTAAGAGAAATTAAAAAGGACAATGATCTTTCGAAAGGGGGGAAAATAGCGCTTATTATTTTTTCAGTGTTCGCAGCATTGGGATTGCTTTACGTGGTAGCAGCTTTATCCTGTAGTTTATCCTGCAGTGGCTCTGATGCAGCGGCAGCGATTGTTGGTGTTGGAGGCACTGTTTTGGTCATTTTCCTGTTGGTATGGGGAATAAGGGCTATAACCGGGAAAAAAAGAAAAAGGAAATTGACTAGTGAAAATACAGGAACGGATCAATGACTTTAAATTTATTTTAAACTATCATACTGAAACAATCGGCCGGCAATAAGCAATCTGGACTGCGGTCGAAACGTCCGACGGCTACTAAAAATAATACGCAAAGTTCAATTCCCAATATCCGCTTAAAGAATGTGTTGATACGGGAATATAAAGACTGGCGGCCGGCCGCATGCTGAATGAGCCATGTTCAACAGTAGATTCAAGGTTTAGCTCCACGTTATTTACAGAAACAGGTTGAGAAACACTTTGAGAAGTGGTAGTAGTGGTGGTGGTATTTGAGTTTCCTCTTCCTCTTCCCTTGTTACCGGCATGTGTATTCTTTACAATATTTTTATAATTATTGCTGTGTGTAATGTATTTCGAAAGTTTCAGAAATGAAAAGTATTCGTCGGTACCTGCATTCACAAGAATAGAAGGAGTGACATTAAAAGTAAAATCATTTCCTTCCTGCCAATCAAAATAATGGCATACTCCTCCCGACAGTTCTACATCATAAGCAAATTTGGAAGGAGATACATCATTATTCGTTCCGAAACCAACTCCAGATAAAATTTTTGGCGACAGCCAGAGCTTTTTATAAGTTCCTCCCACGACCAGTTCATTAGTTATGGGTGTAGAAGGAATACTGGTGTTTCCTGTAAAAAAGAAATGATTATAATCGACTACAAGCTGATAATTCTTTTTATTATATTGCTCAATGCCGATTGTAACCATATGCATAAAAATACCAGGGTTAGAGCCTCCGGCAGTAAAATATGGTGAGTAAACGATTCCAAAACCACCAGGACTTCTGAAACTAAAAGACGGAGCAATGGACAGTGATTTTTGAGTAGTGGTGTCAGTTCCGGAAAAATGGAGCGTAGGGCTACTTGATAAATTTACTTCGACCGATGCTTGCCATGCTTTCGAATCTTGTTGTCCGATACCAGAGTAAAAAGTCATTAAAAAGAACAGGGCTATTGAAACGATTTTCATTTGATTTTAAAATTTATCTATCAACGTTGTGTTTTAGATAAAAGTTGTAAAAAAAGTAACTTTTTCTTTAGTCTCCTTTTTACATTTTGCTGCAACTTTACTACCCTTATAAAGATGCTAATTTTGTGAAGCAATAGGTGGCGGCCGGAGATGTGCTTAAACTTAAAGGATTAGCATGTTCTTTTAAAATGGCCTTTTTTTTTATTTTCATCATTAATTTCACCAATCATTTTCCATTTGGCAATATTCTTTTAAAGCATTTAAAAATCTTTTCCATGCAAAAAAAACTTTTCTTTCTTTTAACCCTCTTTTTTGTTTTACAATCAAACGCACAAATTCGTTTGCCACATGTTTTGTCAGATGGAATGGTCTTACAACAAAATTCCAAAGTAAACTTATGGGGATGGGCATACCCCGCTGAAAAGATTTCCATTCAACCGTCATGGACAAAAGATACTTTCAAAACGGTTTCAGATGGCAATGGGAAATGGATTGTAAAAGTAAATACTCCGAAAGGCGGCGGGCCATACCAAATAAAATTTTTAGGGAATGATACCATCACTTTAAACGATGTTTGGTTGGGTGAAGTGTGGGTTTGCTCCGGTCAATCGAATATGGAATTTAATTACAACTGGCGAAAGACAAAAGACGTAGCAGCAGAATTTCCCACCTGCAATCAATACCAGCTTCATTTTTTTCAAATTCCAAAAACTACAGCGTTTACGCCGCAGGAAAATTGCGATGGCAATTGGAAAAGTTGCGATTCAACCACAGTTAAAAATTTCAGCGCTGTCGCTTATTTTTTTGGAAAAATGTTGAATCAGAATTTACATGTTCCTGTCGGTCTTATTTCATCGAATTGGGGTGGTACTCCGGCAGAAACGTGGACTCCTGACAGCATTGTAAAAAATAATGCTGCATTGGAAGCGGCGCAGGAAAAACTTAAAGTTAGTCCATGGTGGCCTGTAGCAGCCGGACTGACTTACAATGCAATGATAGCGCCTCTTACCAACTTTAATATCTCCGGCACGATCTGGTACCAGGGCGAATCAAATGTGGATACTTACAGCACCTATGCTGAGTTATTTAAAGACATGATCAGCTCCTGGAGAAAAGCCTGGCAGGAAGAATTCCCTTTTTATTTCGTGCAGATTGCGCCATTCAAATATGGCAATAACGAAAATGGTGCTTATCTGCGGCAGGCACAAGCGGATGCCCTGACTTTACCTGAAACCGGCATGGTAGTTACGTCTGATTTGGTCTCAGATACAACTGATATTCATCCGCACGACAAACATGATGTTGGCTACAGGCTTGCAGAAATTGCTTTGAACGAAACCTATGGTCTGAAACAGTTTGATAAATTTTCGCCGATGTATGTTTCATCACATTTGCAGGGCAAAAAAGTGGTAATAGAATTGAGCAATGCCAGCAAAGGATTGTATGCGAAAGGTGGAAAAATAAAAGATTTATACATCGCCGGAAAAGACAATGTTTATTATCCGGCCGATGTCACTTTAGCGCCCAACATAATTACGGTTTACAACAACAAAGTTTCTGAACCGGCGTTTGTAAAATACGGTTTCAACAATACGCAAATGGGAAATTTATTCAATAAAGAAAATATGCCTGTAGCGCCTTTCAAAATAGAAGTAAAATAAATTGTTTAAACTCTTGTAAAAAACGACATCTAATCCGGAAAATCATTTAATGAAAATAAGAATCACGGTTATTTCTTTTTTTGTTGCATGTATATTTTTTATTTCCTGTAAGAAAAATCCACAAACGAATAATCCGATATCCAAAACAGATAGTTTTAGCGTAACCGTAAACAATGGATACGGAAGCGGAAAATATAAAACAGGTGACACTGTCCATATCTTTTGCGAGAATTATTCTGCCAATCAGATCTTTAATAAATGGAGTGGAGATATTTCGCTTTTAAATGCACCTGATGAATGGCATACGTGGTTTATTATGGCAGATAAAAACGTAAGTTTTACAGCAAGCCTGCAAAATACGACGCCTTTCACTTTAAAGTATGAACAGATAAAGGGCCGTGACCGGTTGAAGCCCGTTTATTATTATTTTCCTGCAGGCCATAAGGGAATCGTTTATTTGCTTCACGGAACCGGCGGCAAAGCAGCTAACCTGGCTAACGATTATGAATGGCAACAATTGATAAAAGATTTGGTGAATAATAATTTTGGTATCATCATAACCGAGGCTGAGGAAGCCACCACCGGGATCGACGCAAATGGAGATGGAAAAATAAGATGGTATTTGTTGCCGGCAGATACGATAGCAAACGTGGATTATGCAAACATCCGGATAATAACCGATACATTTTACAACAGGGGAATCGCTGATCGTTCCAAACCGAAATATTCGGTTGGAATGAGCGATGGGGGCTTTTTCTCTGCTGCTCTTTCTTATATTTATAATTTCCAGGCAAGCGTTCAATATTGTGCGCAAGGCAGTCCCAACCTGATGCCAGTAACCAAAATTCCAACGCAATTTTGTATGGCCAGGTTTGATAATAATGATGCTGTGGGACAGCAAGGCAATGCAGAGGCTTTGTCTTTTTCAACAAGCATGAACACGAGAGGTGTTTGCAGCAAATATTTGATAAATGAAAGAGCGCCGTTATACCCGGAAAGATTTGCGAGAAGTGGCGCTATTTCTATGTCGCAATCGCAAGCGATCTTTAATGAATTAAAATCAAAAGGATACATTGATAACCGTGATTATTACATTGGTTATTCTGATGCTTTGGTAAATGATTTTAAAAGCAACGCTGCAAATTTTCCAATATTAAATACACTTTCGCTGATGCAATTTGCTTTTGTAACCGAACAAATAGACATATCGGTTTCAGACCATCACATTTACAGCGACTTTGACAGGGCATCTGTAAAGTTTTTAAACGTTCAATGCCAATAGAAAATTGAATCGGAATCATGCGTCAAAATGGTCATTGGCATGAAATGAAGCATCATACAATTCAGATATTCATTTTTCAGTAAAGCTTTCCTGAAACTATTGATTTCCAATTTACACAACCGTTTGCGTTGAGATCCTTCTTATCATTTTAATTATATTTATCTGCTTTTGGGCAATTTTCCAGAAAAATAAAAAAGTGATAAAAGGATTATTTTTTCTGAAAAAGTGAATCCGTCTTATTCAATTAATTAATTTTTGATGAATCAGTTTCAAAAAAGAAATAGCCCTGGTTTTTTTAAATGGATAAAAGCCTTAGTGGTAGTATGTTTTATATCGCAGAACGTATTCGCGCAAGTTACATTGCCTGTTTATCCGGATAGTTTGTTTTCTACGTACTACCAGCAAAAAACATCATTTGCAGGAAGTTTGCCGGTTTCGAAAGATGATATTGTTTTTATTGGAAACAGCATTACTGATGGCGCCATATGGAGCGAATTATTTAATGATGTTCATGTAAAATCAAGAGGATTTAGCGGAGATATTACTGCCGGACTGATCCATCGTTTTGCAGATATTGTTCGCAGAAAACCCATGAAGATCTTTATGATGATTGGAACAAATGATCTTGCGCATGGAATTGCTGCGGATAGCATTGTAAAGAATATTTTGATAATGGCAGATTACCTGCACCAGGAGTCGCCTGCCACTGCATTATACGTTCAGAGTATCCTACCCGTAAACGACGTATTTCATAAGTTCCCTACACATACTAAAAACGGAGAAAAGATCAATGAGGTGAATAAACAGATTGAAGCAGAATCTTCGTCTCACGATTACCGTTATATAAACCTTCATGATCACTTTACCGATGAGAATGGCAAAATGAACACTTTGTATTCCAACGACGGCCTGCATTTGCTGGGAACGGGTTATGCACTTTGGAAACACTTAATTTACCCTTACGTTTATGATCGGAATGAAAAACCGTCGCTCATTCCATTGCCACAATCTGTAAAATGGAATGAAGGAAATTTCCCTTTGTTTGCTTGTAAAAGCATCCTGGTAAAAGATAAATCTTTGCAAAAGGAAGCCGAATTGTTACAACAAAATATTAAAGCTAAAGGATGGAATGTAAACATTGTAAACCGGATTACCGACAATGCTCCATATATCGAATTGAAATTTGAAAAAGTAAATGCGCCGCAGTTAAATGATGAAGCATATACTTTAAATGTAAGCAAAAACATAGTATCTCTCGGTGCAAATACTCCTCAGGGAATTTTTTATG
>JAICYZ010000028.1 GCA_025933935.1 Chitinophagaceae bacterium | reverse complement strand
TCAACTGCTGCAACAGTGCTTTCATATCTTTTGGCATAGGCGCTTCAATAAAAAATTCTTTCTGATGAATATCTTTAAAATGCAAACTTGCGGAATGCAAGGCGAGCCTGCTTATTATCGGTCTTTCTTCAAGATCGTTCTGGCTTAATTTATATTTTTTTTTGAATGAAGAAAGCAAAATCGGCTTTCCATCCCCATAAAGTTCATCACAAATAATCGGATGGCCGATTGATTTTGTATGCACCCGGATCTGGTGCGTTCTTCCACTTTGTATGTCGAATTGCACTAAAGAAAAAACACCGTAATCTTCCAACACTTCGTAATTTGTCAAAGAAGGTTTTCCTTTTTTGCTGATGGTCATCATGCCTTTTTTTACCGGATGTTCTCCTATCGGTTCATTAATAGAACCTTTTTTTTCCGGCATGCTTCCGCGTACAATTCCTAAATATTTTTTCTCAATTTTTCTTTGCTCAAATAACTGGGAAAGATATTTATGCGTCGGCTCATTTTTTGCAAAAAGAATCAATCCACTGGTATCGCGATCAAGCCGATGAACAATAAATATTTTTCCGTATTTCTGATTTAAAAATTTGTACAACGATAATTGTGTTTCATCATGCCTGTCGGGTATCGAAAGCATTCCTGATTCTTTGTTCACTGCAATAAAATCATCGTTTTCAAAAATGATGGACAATCCTTTCACAATTATTGAATTTTAGATTCCTGTTTCAAAACTTTCTTATTATTTCCGGCACCACTGATGTTCTTTCCTTTGTTCATGTATTTTAAGGCGCGGATCTCTTTATCACCGAGATAGCGCCATTTGCCGCGCTCAACATTTTTCTTGGTAAGATTGGCATACATTACCCTGTCCAAACCTTTTACATCATAACCTAAGTGTTCAAAAATGCGGCGCACAATTCTGTTGCGACCGCTATGCAATTCTATTCCAATGATCGATTTATCTTTTGCATCAGCATAAGCGAGAGCATCAGCAAAAATTTCTCCGTCTTCCAATTTGATTCCATTCAATATTTTTTCAAAATCAGATTTAGTTAAAGGTTTATCTAATTTTACTTCATACACTTTCTTTACATTGAAGCTGGGATGCGTTAGTTCCTGTGTAAGTTGTCCATCGTTCGTTAAGAGCAAAACGCCGGAAGTGTTTCTGTCCAATCTTCCTACAGGATAAATGCGCTGATCGGTAGCATTTTTAGTGAGTTGCAAAACCGTTTTTCTGTTTTGCGGATCGTCTGTTGTCGTTATATAATCCTTCGGCTTATTCAGTAAAATATAAACCAGGTTTTTGGTGACAAACAATTTTTTACCATTATAAAAAACGTCATCTTTTTCATTCACCTTAAATGCCGGTTCAGTAACGACTTTTTTATTTACAGATACTTTTCCTTCTTTTATCAAAGCCACCGCATCTCTTCTTGACGTAACGCCACAATGAGCAATAAACTTATTCAAAGGCATCTCCGTAAAGGAAGCATTTTTATTAGAAGATGCTTCAGCAGAAGAACTTTTAACAGGGATTCCTGTTTTCTTCTGCGGATATTTCTGCCGCTTGTCGGATTTCTTTTCAACAACGGCTTTTTGTTCAAATCCTCTTTTACGCGCTGCCCGTTTTTCTTCAAAATGTTTTTCAATATCTGCAGCTCTTTGTTTCTTGGCCTTCTTTTTATCCTGCTTAAATTTTTCTTTTATAGCAGCGTTATTTTTTGGATTGATAAACTTCTGGAAAGGGGACTGGCTCATGAGAATTGATTTACTGTTTTTGCAACAGGAATGAAAGGCAAAGGTAAATGAAAAGAAGTGCAATGCTTTTAGATAAAATAAAAACCGCTAAACTTTTTAATGCAGGAGTGTGCATGAATTTAAAAAATAAACGCAGGTTCACAGAATAATTTAGGACTTTATTTTTAATGTTATGAGTAGTTTAGGCGCAAGCGAATCCCTTTAAAATTTTTTATTAGGATATTAAATGCGTGTTTGTGCATTTTTATTCTTAATTTGGATTTTCAAAGTAAAATTATGTTGACTGCCTATACCAACGGGATCATTTTTACCGGGACTGAAAAAATTTCCGGAAAAACGCTGTTAACTGAAGACGATAAAATAAAAGGAATTATAGAAAATGAATTGATTCCGGTGAATGCAAATATTATTGATTGTAAAGAACTAATTATCGCACCTGGATTCATCGATTTACAGATATATGGAGGAGGAGGTTATTTATTTTCAAACAAACCCACGGCGACCGCTTTAAAATCCATGGCAGACAGCCTGCTCAGTAGTGGTACTACAGGCTTTTATGTTACGCTTGCTACCAATTCCATGGAGATATTTTTTGAGGCCATAAAAGTGGTAAAAGAAAATCCTGATCCGGCCGTGTTGGGTTTGCATTTTGAAGGGCCATATTTAAATCCGGTAAAACGGGGGGCACACATTAAAGAACACATCAAACGACCTGAAAGAAAAGAAGTAGAAGAGCTATTAAAAGCTGCGAATGGTGTTTTGAAAATAATGACACTTGCTCCGGAAATGTGCGACCCGGAAATCATTCATTTATTAAAAGATAATGGTGTTGTAATTTCTGCGGGACACAGCAATGCAACTTTTGCAGAAGCGGTTGCGGGTTATGAAAATGGCATTACGACTACGACACATTTGTTTAATGCCATGTCGCCGATACATCACCGCGATACCGGTTTACCGGGCGCAGTTTATCTTTCTAAAAATGTATATGCAAGCATTATTGCCGATGGGATTCATGTAGATTTTAATGCATTAAAAATCAGTAAAAAAATCATGCAGGAAAGATTATTTCTCATCACAGACGCAGTGGAAGAGGTGAAAGAAGGTGCTTATGTTCACGTAAAAAAGGAAGACCGGTTTACGTTGCCGGACGGCACATTATCCGGCTCGAAACTTACACTTTTAAAAGCGGTGCAAAATTGTGTGGAACATGCAGAAATAACGCTGGATGAAGCTTTGAGAATGGCTTCTACTTATCCCGCTCAGGTGATGAACTTGTCGGACCGTGGAAAAATTGATATTGGCTGTAAAGCTAATCTTACTATTTTTTCTCAAGATTATCAGATACAGGGTACCGTGTTGGAGGGAGAGGTGGATGCGAATTGTGAATTGTGGAGGTCAAATTAAGAAGGTAGCTACCAGGATTCTTCTTATATCATTACAAGGGGTGCAACGTGGCAAGTCTGAGGCAAGTCGAGGGTAAGTTCGGGCTTATAGTGGAGTTGACTGGGCTTTGAGTGGGCTTTGACTGGGCTTTGACTGGGAGTACGTTCGAAGGATATACGGGATATCTACGGCTGAAACAACGGAAGATAAGGAGCGAGGAGTTAGTCCTGCCGGCAATTGGGTGTGCATCAGGCAAAAAATATTCATTTTTCTTTTCCAATTTACTATGAAATAAGGGGTAATAGTTTATTTTCTTTAAATAAAAGAATCATTTCAAAAAAAGCAAGCTATGTTGTTCTCCAGGAAATACACGTTTAAGTCGATTTTGATTTTTCTCACTGCCGGATTCATTTTTTCTTTTGCGAAAAAGGAAAATGAAAGCGAATGGATAAGAATTAATCAACTAGGATATACTCCGCAAGGAATAAAAGTGGCGGTTTGGTGCAGCAAAGATGATGCTCCCATTCAAAATTTTGAGTTGATAGATTCTGCAACAGGAAAAAAAGCTTTCAGCAATAAAGCCGGAAAATCTTTTGGCGCTTACGGGCCGTTTACCAACACTTACCGGCTTAATTTTTCTTCTTACAAGAAACCAGGTGTTTATTATTTGAAAGCTGGAAAAGCCGTTTCTCCGGCTTTCAAAATCAATGATGATGTATATAAAGGAACAGCTGATTTTTGCCTTTTTTATATGCGGCAGCAGCGTAGCGGTTTCAATCCGTTTCTGAAAGATTCCTGTCATACGCATGATGGCTACACCATGTATGGCCCCATGCCGGATAGCACTTACATCAATGTTGTAGGCGGCTGGCATGATGCTTCAGATTATTTGCAATATTCTACTACTTCTGCAAATGCCACTTATCATCTGCTGGCCGCTTACCGCGATTTCCCAAAAGTATTTACTGATGAAAAACAATCAAATGGATTAGATGGGAAAAATGGAATTGCGGATGTGTTGGATGAAGCAAAATGGGGATTGGATTGGCTTTTAAAAATGCATCCGAAACCGGACTGGATGTTTAACCAACTTGGTGATGATCGTGACCATCGTGGAATGCGCATTCCAAAAGAAGACGACTTTTATGGAAAAGATTTTGAACGCCCGGTTTACTTTATTAACGGATTACCGCAGCAGCGTGGTAAATTTATGAATCACACGACAGGCAGCAGTTCTACCGCTGCGAAATTTGCAAGCGCCTTTTCACTCGGAGCTGTTTTGTTTGATAAAACCAATCCTGACTATGCAAAAAAGCTGGTCAACCATGCTTATACTGCCATCGACTATGCTTTGATAAAACCCGGAGTTACGCAAACCGTTTCTGTTGTATCTCCTTACATTTATGCAGAAGATAACTGGACAGATGATATGGAACTAGGCTTTGCTTCTTTGGCGAAACTTCAAAATTATTTTCCTGAAAAAACAATGAATCATCTGTTGGATTCTTCATTCAAATATTCACAGGTAGAGAAGGTAACCCCTTGGTTTTACAGGGATACCGCCAATCATTATCAATACTATCCTTTTATAAATCTCGGCCATTATGAACTGGCAAAACAATTAAAAGGCAGCAAAAAAGATTCGATTATAAGTTATTATAAACAGGGAATTGAAGACGTGTGGAAGCGCGCAGAGGAGAATGCTTTTTATCGGGGCGTTCCATTTATCTGGTGCAGCAATAATCTGACAACATCTTTTGCCATTCAATGTCTGTGGTATGCCCAGCTTTCAGGCGATCATACTTTTGATGAACTCGCACAGGCAAATGTGGATTGGCTTTTTGGTTGCAATCCATGGGGAACCAGCATGGTGTATGGTTTGCCATCCTGGGGTGACACGCCAACAGATCCGCATTCTGCATTTACACATATTGGCCATTATCCCATTTACGGTGGCCTTGTTGATGGTCCGGTTTACACTGCAATCTATAAAAATCTTATTGGCATTTCTCTTCATGAACCTGACGAATATGCTGCCTTTCAAAGTGACCTGGTGGTTTATCACGATGATTATGGCGATTACAGCAGCAACGAACCAACGATGGATGGAACAGCCTCTTTAATCTATTTGCTGGCAGCAAAAGAAAGTGAATTTAAAAAAAAACGTTAAGGCAAAATGAAGTGATCTCACATGGTGGAATCATTCGCGGTGATACAACTAAGAAAAAAATTGCTTTGGTGTTTACCGGCGATGAATTTGCAGATGGAGGTGAATATATTGCCACGGTTTTAAAAAGAGAAAATATTCATGGCTCATTTTTTCTTACCGGAAATTTTTATCGCGATAAAAAATTCAGAAAAATCATTTCAGATTTAAAACAGAATGGAAATTATTTAGGCTCACATTCTGATAAACATTTGTTGTATTGTGATTGGACAAAACGAGACAGTCTGCTTGTCACGCACGAAGAATTTAAGAATGATTTAGAAGACGCTTACAATGAATTGGAGCATTGGGGGATTCAAAAAAAGGACGCGCATTATTTTCTTCCGCCTTATGAATGGTACAATGATACTATCGCCTCATGGACAAAAGAAATGGGATTTCAATTGGTTGATTTTACGCCAGGAACGAGAAGCAATGCCGATTACACTTATCCTGAAATGGGAAAAAAATATGTAGGCAGCGATTCTGTTTTCAATTCGATCATTGATTATGAACTGAAATCCGCCAATGGATTGAATGGATTTATTTTATTGGTTCATATTGGTACTGATCCAAGGAGGACCGATAAATTTTACAAGCGTTTGCCTGAGTTGATAAATGAATTAAAAGGAAAAGGATATGGATTTGTGAGAATTGATGAGTTGTTGAATTATTAAATTATTTGATGAATTAATTATTGATTCGAAAAAATGAAAAACATTTTATGAAGCGATTTTTGGTTGTTTTTCTGACCTTTTGCTTTTCCATTTCAGCAAAAGCACAAATAATGCAAATTCCTGATCAATGGATGAAAGATAGTATGCCCCTTTTAATTCAAAAAGCTAAAGAAGTTTTGAGCCACGCTTACATGGCACAAAAGCTTTTGGGTACAACCGATACAATTCCCGGCTGGCAAGGATATCCGGTAAAATTGTATGAATACGAAACGGGCAATGACCTTTACAGCGGAAAACCAAAAACAGGTAAAGTTTACCTTTTAGATCCTTCTTCCGAAAAGCTGGCAATGTGGGTAGCAACTGCTTGTTGGGAAGTAAAAGGAAACCGGGATACAGCCTATACCTACTCACTTTTGAAATGGATTGACAACCAGTCGAACGCGCAATTTCCTGTAAAAGGCGTAGTTTATGAAGATCAATACACAAAAGATTTCCAGGAGCCTTATGTTTTTAAAGATGGTGTAACGGTCTATATAAAAGACACCACCATGTGGCCAAAAGATAAAACGTGTACGCCTGAGCAATTGGATTTTTATTTACGTGTCACCAATGATGATCTAAAACCACAAACCGGCCAGTATGCCAGAATCAGTAGTACGACACGCGAAGATTATAAAGCCAGCGGGGGCAGCGAGGATGTAGGAAGTAAAGACGACCGAAAACAAAAATGGATGGAAGTGGTGCGTGAGCTTTATAAAAAAGCATGGAACTCGGATAGAAATGAATTGATTATTATGTGGGCAAAAAATCATTTGGAATAACAGTGATCATCGGTTTGAAAGTTGCCCTTACATTTTTAAATTGAATCGGAAATAAATTTTCAAAAAATAAAGAAAAATGCAGAATTCCTGTTTTCGACTGTAAACCATCTCCAGAGCCGTTGATACAATTTTATGGTTCTTTTACCGATACCGCTTATATTGCAACCTATCTAAAAAAACTTTTTATGACGAAAATTCTCTCATCATTTTTATTGATATTTTTAATTAGCACTATGGCATTTTCACAAGCAAAACTGGTACAAAAAGTAGAAAAAAAAGGCAATGAAATCGTTATTCCTTTTGAAAAATATGTATTGCCGAATGGGCTTACGGTGATCATTTCTGAAGATCATAGTGATCCGGTAGTTCATGTCGATGTCACTTATCATGTTGGTTCTGCTCGCGAAGAAATCGGTAAAAGCGGCTTCGCTCATTTTTTTGAACACATGATGTTTGAGGGCAGTGATAACGTGGCTGATAAAGAACATTTTAAAATAGTCACCGAATCCGGTGGAACGTTGAATGGCAGCACCAACCGGGACAGAACCAATTATTTTGAAACGGTTCCAAACAACCAGTTGGAAAAGATGCTGTGGTTGGAAAGTGACCGGATGGGTTTTCTATTAGATGCTGTAACGCAACAAAAATTTGAGATTCAGCGTGAAACTGTGAAAAATGAGAGAGGGCAGAATTATGATAACCGTCCTTACGGGCTTGCCGGAGAAGTAACATCAAAGGCGCTTTATCCATATGGACATCCTTATTCATGGCTTACGATCGGTTATGTTGAAGATTTAAACCGGGTGAATGTAGATGACCTGAAACATTTTTTTCTTCGTTGGTATGGTCCAAACAATGCGACGCTCACAATCGCAGGTGATGTAAATACAAAAGACGTTTTGCAAAAAGTAGAGAAATATTTTGGACCGATCCCGCGTGGCCCGGAAGTGAAACCGGTTCAATTACCTCCTGTGAATCTTTCTAATACAGAATATGTAAGTTATACAGATAATTATGCGAAACTTCCGATGCTTCAAATAACTTACCCAACCGTTCCGAATTTTAGTGAAGATATGGCGCCTCTGGATTGTCTTGCAGAAGTGTTGGGCCAGGGCAAAACATCTTTTCTGTATCAAAATCTGATAAAAAATCAAAAAGCATTAAGGGCAAGCGCCTATAGTAGTTTAGACGAACTCGCTGGTACTTTAGTTTTTTCTGTAACCGCATTGCCTGGAAAGAATTTGGCTGAAATGGAAAAGTTAGTAAATGAATCATTGAAAGACTTTGAGCAAAAAGGCGTGTCTGATGATGATATTTTAAAATTTAAAAATGGTTTTGAAAGTCGCACGATTAGCCGCCTGGCAAGTGTGGCCGGAAAGGCATCGCAACTCGCCGCTTTTCAAACTTTTACCGGCGATCCAAACATGATTGGCAAACTACTGGACATGTATAACAAAGTGACGAAAGAAGATGTGATGCGTGTTTACAATAAATACATCAAAAATAAGTCAGCGATTGTTTTAAGTGTTTTACCAAAAGGACAGGAAAACCTGGTAGCAGGACCCAATAATTTTACTGTTGACAGTACTCACTACAACAGGCCGCAGTACGGTTACGATCAATTGAAATACAATAAAGCAAAGGATAATTTTGACAGAAGCATTATTCCTCCTTCCGGCAAAAATCCGGTAGTTAAAGTTCCTTCTTTCTGGAAAAAATCTTTAGGGAAAAACATCACTGCCATCGGCGTTGAAAATAATGAAATCCCGATGGTGAATTTGAATATTTACCTGAAAGGTGGTACGATTCTCGAGCAGAATAATCTTTCAAAAGCGGGCCTGGCATCGCTTTTTGCACAAATGATGAATGAAGACACGAAAAACAAAAGCGGTGAAGAAATTGCCTTGGAACTACAAAAACTGGGCAGCATGATCCAGGTAAATAATACAACAGATGCGATTGTTTTTTCTGTCCAATCTCTATCAAAAAATCTAAAGCAAACGCTTGACATTTTACAGGAAAAAATGTTGCAACCGAAGTTTACCGACGAAGCATTTGACCGGTTGAAGAAACAGTTGCTGGCAAATATTAAAAATTCTAAAAGCCAGGCTTCAGTAGTTGCTGATGTGGTATTTGATAAATTAAATTTTGGCTCTGATGATATTCTTGGTTTTCCGGATTATGGAACCGAAGAAACGGTTCGGAATATTTCCTTGAAAGACATTCAAAATTATTACGACAATAACATTTCTGCTGACGCCGCAGATGTAGTTATCGTGGGCGATGTGAAAGAAAAAGATATTTTGCCCCAGTTGAATTTCTTAAATCAATTGCCGAAAAAATCAATCATATTACCAACACTGCCTGTAGCACCAAAAGTGGAGAAAGCAAAAATTTATGTTGTAAATATTCCTCATGCTGCCCAAACGGAATTTCGTGTTGGCTATGTTACCAATTTGAAATACGATGCCACAGGAGATTACTACAAAGCAACACTTGCCAATTATAATCTGGGCGGCGGTTTCAATGGTAGATTAAACATTCGTTTAAGAGAAGATAAAGGCTGGACTTATGGTGCGCGTTCACTATTTACAGGAGATAAATATTCCGGCACTTTTTACTTTAGCAGCGGCATTCGTGCGGATGCAACAGACAGTGCTTTGGCAGAAGTTATTGGTTTATTAAAAAATTATAATTCAAGTGGACCCGATAAAGACGAAGTAGCTTTTATGAAAAGTTCTATTGGTCAAAGCGACGCAAGAAATTATGAAACCGGTAATCAAAAAGCGGCTTTTATCAGCCGGATCCTGAGGTATAATTTACCAGCGGATTTTGTAGATCAGCAAACCAAAATTTTGAACAATATTCCTGCTTCTGAGGTTCAGCAACTGGCGAAGAAATACTTTGATCTCAATAAAATGAACATTTTGTTGGTAGGAGATAAAGATTTGTTCTTACCAGGATTAAAAGATTTCGGTTATGAAATCGTTGAACTTGATGCGGAAGGAAACAGACTATAAGAAGAAACGGTGTTGAAAAAGATGAGGAAGTGAACAACTAGGATAGTTTGGCAACTTCCTCTTTTAAAGAAAAATTACGTTTAAAAGAAAATCCCTTTAAGTTTTTAATTTAAAAGGGATTTTTTTTGTGATATCAGAGGTAGAGTTATAAAGCAATTTGCTTTTCATTCATCAGTTTCCTTAAATTAATAAGTCCATAACGCATGCGACCTAAAGCAGTGTTGATGCTGCAATCAGTAAGTTGTGCAATTTCTTTAAAGCTTAAGTCTGCAAAGTGACGCATTACGATTACTTCTTTTTGATCTTCCGGTAGCATGTCGAGCATTTTTGTTACTCTTTGATGGCTTTGTGTTTGCATCATTTTTTCATCAGCGCCGGCATCGAAAAAATTAAGCGTTTCAAAGATGTCATGGTCATCGCTGGTTTTGATAACAGGACGGCGTTTCACCTTTCTGAAATGATCGATGCATAGATTGTGCGCAATACGCATTACCCACGGTAAAAATTTTCCTTCTTCATTGTAACGGCCACCATTAATGGTATCAATTACTTTAATAAAAGAATCCTGGAAAATATCTTCTGCGAGATATTTGTCTTTAACCAATAAATAAATGGAAGTGTAGATTTTGTCTTTGTAACGATCTACGAGACTGGAAAGGGCGTCTGTGTCTCCATCAAGATAGAGGTGGATCAATTGCTGATCCGTCAAATTGTTCATGGTTTTCATAACCTGGTTTTCGATTTTTGTTTAGGATGATTGTGTAAGTTCCAATTAAAGGGAAATCGATGAGGCAACTTAGAGCGAGTGGCAGAAGGTTCTTCATTCTTTCAGGAAAATTGGAAGACCAAAATTAATTTAAAAATGCACACTTCCAAATATTCGGGGACCATTTTTTGCTCAAATTCAAAAATAGAGGAATATCACTTTCAAAAGAAGTCCGTAAAATTACGATCCCAGATAAAACTACGATTCAGTATTTTTGCTAGTCACAAATGAACACAAGTAAAATCGCTAAAAAGAAAACGCCGGCTTTTGTCAACAATATTTTTATAAAAGGTGCAAGAGTGCACAATCTCAAAAATATAGATGTCGAAATACCCAGAAATAAATTGATCGTCGTCACCGGCGTCTCCGGTTCGGGGAAATCTTCCTTAACAATAGATACCTTATTTGCTGAAGGTCAAAGGCGTTATGCAGAAAGCATGAGCGCCTATGCCAGACAGTTTATGGCACGTATGAATAAGCCGGATGTAGATTATATAAAAGGCCTTTGTCCTGCAATTGCAATCGAACAAAAAGTCATTACGAGGACACCAAGATCTACGGTTGGTAGCATGACTGAGATTTATGATTATCTAAGGCTTTTATTTGCAAGAATTGGAAAAACGATTTCGCCGGTATCCGGAAGAGAGGTAAAAAAAGATGATGTAACAGATGTGGTGAAAGCGATCAACAATTTAAAAACCGGCGATAAAGTGCTTTTGCTGGTGGCCTTCAGGCAAATGGAACACCGCGATATAAACGAAGAATTACACATTTTGATGCAGAAGGGTTTTTCAAGAATTTACGTCGATGGTAAAATTGAACGCATTGAAGATTTGCAGGAAAAAGAAGATTTAACATCGTACTTCAAACACCGTACATCATATATTCTAATTGATCGGTTGGTAGTAAAGGATTTTGATGAAGATGATAATCACAGAATTGCGGATTCTGTAAATACTGCTTTTTATGAAGGAGAAGGTGAAGTGATCCTTGAAATAAATGGGAACGAGCATGTACATTTTTCAAATAAATACGAGCTGGATGGGATCAAGTTTGAAGAGCCTGTTCCTAATTTATTTTCTTTTAATAATCCGTACGGCGCATGCCCGGTTTGCGGCGGATTTTCACTCGTGCTTGGCATTGATCCCGATCTTGTTTTTCCGGACAAAAGATTAAGTGTTTACGAAAATGCGATCGCTCCGTGGCGTGGAGAAAAATCTGGTTTATGGAAAGAGAAGCTTATTAAAGTTGCCAAACATTTTGATTTCCCGATACATAAACCAATCATAGATCTTACAACCGCTCAGTATAATCTCTTGTGGACAGGCAATGAATACTTTGAGGGAATCAATGAGTTTTTTAAAGAGGTACAACAGAATTTATATAAAATACAATACAGGGTTTTACTGAGCCGCTATCGCGGAAAAACAATTTGCTCCGAATGCAGGGGTTATCGTTTAAGGAAAGAATCTTTGTATGTGCAGGTTGACAACAAAAATATCGGAGAGCTTTGCGAGATGCCGGTAAAGGATCTGCAAAAATGGTTTTTAGAAATTGAATTATCGGATTTTGATAAAACCGTTGCAAAGAGAATTCTGATAGAAATAAACACGAGGTTAAAAGTCCTCCTTGATGTGGGCCTTGGTTATCTTACCTTAAATCGTCTGGCAAATTCATTAAGCGGTGGAGAAAGCCAACGCATTCAGCTAACGCGAAGTTTGGGTAGCAATCTCACCGATTCTTTATATATTTTGGATGAGCCTTCCATTGGTTTGCATTCCAGAGATACAGAAAATTTAATTGAGGTTTTAAAAAACTTGCAGGCTTTAGGAAACACGGTTGTGGTAGTAGAGCATGATGAAATGATGATGCGAAAAGCTGATCATATAATCGATATGGGACCACTTGCCAGCCACCTGGGAGGAGAAATAATAGCAGAAGGAGATTACGATTCTATCATTACAAATGCTGAAAGCCTTACCGGCAAATATCTGAAAGGAGAATTAAAAATTGAGCCGCCAAAAACTGTTCGTAAATGGAACCGCTCTATAAAAGTAGAAGGTGCCAGGCAGAATAATTTAAAGAACATTGATGTCGTTTTTCCATTGAATGTTTTGTGCCTCGTAACAGGCGTTAGCGGAAGTGGAAAAACGACTTTAGTGAAACAAGTTTTATTTCCTGCATTAAAAAAACTGAAAGGAGAATTTGCAGAAAAAATCGGTTTAAGTAAAGGTATTTCAGGCGATGTCGATTTCATTTCACAGGTAGAAATGATTGATCAAAATCCGATAGGAAAATCATCGCGAAGTAACCCGGTAACTTATATAAAAGCATATGATGAAATCAGGGAATTATTCAGCAAGCAACCTTTGAGTAAAATACGCGGTTACCAGCCAAAACATTTTTCGTTTAATGTAGATGGCGGCAGATGCGATGCTTGTAAAGGTGAAGGCGAACAGGTGGTAGAAATGCAATTTCTCGCGGATGTACATTTGCTTTGCGATGTGTGCAACGGGAAAAGGTTTAAAGAAGAAGTATTGGAAGTAAAATACAATGATAAAAGTATTTATGATGTTTTGGAAATGAGTGTTGATGAAGCCATTGCTTTTTTTTCAAAAGAAAAATCAACGTCAAAAAAGAATGAAATAACAGGAGAAGAGATTGCCAAAAAAATTCAGCCTTTGAGCGATGTCGGTTTAGGATATATCAAGTTAGGACAATCATCAGATACCCTTTCCGGCGGTGAAGCTCAGCGCGTAAAACTGGCCTCTTTTTTAGGAAAGGGCAACCAGGGAAACCTGTTATTTATTTTTGATGAACCCACAACGGGACTTCATTTTCATGATATTAAAAAGCTTTTGAAATCATTTAATGCGCTTATCGAACAAGGACATTCCATTATTGTAATTGAACACAACACGGATGTAATAAAATCGGCAGATTGGATAATTGACCTCGGGCCCGAAGCAGGAGATGAAGGTGGAAACTTAGTGTATGCGGGTGTTCCGGAAGGATTAAAAAAAGTGAAGGAAAGCTATACCGGTAAATATATTTGATCTATAAATTTCTTTTTTCGTCTTCATATTATCGTGATGTAAAAACAAAATGAAATGCAGCGAACGAAGAAATATGCGCGATTCCTTATTTTCGTTTTCTTAATAAAATTCGAGCAAAATATCTTCTTTGTCTTCCTTTTTTGTTTGTAGATTTATCTTTGAAAAAAATTGTTTTATGCATCCAAAAGTCAATTGGGCCGAGGCGATGAAGCCTTTAATCAAAAAATATAAAGGGAAAAAACACCCACTGGATTATGAAAATACGTACCAGCTTTTAGTAGGTGTAATTTTATCAGCTCAGGATTCTGACAGGCATATTAACCAGCTTTCGCCAAAACTTTTTGAGGCTTTTCCGGATATGGAGGCCCTCGCTACTGCCTCTTCAGAAACATTATTTCCTTTTATCGGTTCCGTTCGCAACTTTGGAAATAAAACCAAATGGCTTCTGACCCTTGCTCAAAAAATAGAAAAGGACAGCAACATTCCGCTTACGCTTGATGCATTGACTGAATTGCCGGGAATCGGACGGAAATCTGCTAACGTGATTATGCGTGAAGCTGGTGCAAAACCGGAAGGAGTAGTGGTAGATCTTCATGTTGTAAGAGTAGCGCCGCGTCTTGGCATTGCAACAGGAACCGATCCTAAAAAGATTGAAAAGCAGATCATGGAGGCACTGCCGGAAAGTGAATGGGACGCAGGAATGGCGATGTCCTTTCTTGGAAGAGAGATCTGCAGGCCTCAGCCGAAATGCGAAATTTGTTTGATGAAACCCGTTTGCGCCTACTATAATGGCTGGCTGAAAGAAGCTTCCAGGGAGGAAGTTGAAGGTTGAATCGAACGAACATTGCTGATTTAAGTTTTTCCGTTTTCTAAAAAGATTACCAAAATTTTTATTCCTTTCTACGATATAAAACAATATACGATCCCATCTTTCGTTTTCCTGTTGTTTACTGACTTTTTTTGCAAATATTCCTTGCAAAGAATCTCTTAAATGAAAAATTTCTCAAAAATAATTAGAGAAATTGTATCCTAATTCAAAATTGAAAAACCTTGAAAAATCATCTGCTGATTTTTTTACTCTTCATGTTTAGTAGCCCTTTGGTCAAAGGCCAGGATGTGATCCGGCAGGTTTCGTGTTTTGATTCTACCATGAAGTCTCAGGCAGATAGTATGAAAAAGGAGATGGCAAGCCAGGGATTTATTGTTGTAAGAGAAGCTACGATGACAATGGAAAGCGGCTATGAGATGCCGGTAATTGTACCGCTTACACAAGGTACCTGGTATCAGTTTGTGTTTATTGGTGATCTTTCTTCCAAACTTTATGAAGTACGGATGTATGATTATGATGAAAAACAGGTAGTTTATCAAAAACATTATGGAGATGGCATGGAAAGTAATGTTATCAGCTTTTCCTACATTCCGCAATTCACCGAGTATCATATTGTCAAGCCGCTTCAGCTAAACAAAAAGAAGAAGAAAGGAATTTGTGGCTATATTATTATGTTTAAAAAGGTAAAATAATTTCTCTCGAGCTGCTGAGCACTGCGTTGCGAAATCATCGGAAGATAACGTCGTGAAGAAAAAATGCAAGCTTTATTTACTGGATTTTGCTGTCTTTTTCGCAGGTTTTTTATTTGTTTCAAGCCATTTATTTATAGGAGAATTTTTATTCGTGTGTTCCTCACTGTTATATTCTGTGTCCACTGCATACTGATCATGATGTTTTATCAGCAGCCAGCTGTTGTCTTCTTTTCCTTTTAATTTTACCAAAACAAACTCGCCTTTCAGTTTTTTTCCAAACAATTGAAATTTAAAATCGCCTGATTTCAGCCCGGACCGTAAATTTTTTTCTGCGATCTCCCTTGGAGAATTTGCAAGATCTGCATAAGTGCCGCTGTCCCATATTTCCACAATGCCTGCGCCATAATTTCCCTCCGGAATCGTACCTGCAAAATCTTTATAATCATATGGATGATCTTCCACCATCATCGCTAACCTTTTATCTTTTGGATTCATAGACGGGCCTTTTGGCACAGCCCAACTCTTTAAAACTCCATCCAGCTCCAGCCTGAAATCATAATGCAATCGTGATGCCTTGTGCCGCTGCACCACAAAGATCAGTTCGGATTCAGACTCTTTTACTTTGCCTGTAGGTTCAGAAGTCTCTTTGAAATTCCTTTTCTTATTATAAAGTGTTAGTGCCATTATGCCGAT
Organism: Chitinophagaceae bacterium; assembly: GCA_025933935.1. Lineage (GTDB taxonomy): Bacteria > Bacteroidota > Bacteroidia > Chitinophagales > Chitinophagaceae > Ginsengibacter. The sequence goes on along the minus strand of JAICYZ010000028.1, from coordinate 8,041 downwards.
TTTTTACGTTTTACTTCAAGACTTGCTTTAAGTTGTTCCATCAAATCTTTTGTGGTGCTGTGAACTACTTTCATTTCAGGAGCTTTGATCTTTTTGCCCTTAGCCTTCGCTTCAATTATTTTCAACAATTCATCATTATAATTGTCTTTATATTTCGAAATGTCGAATTCCCCGGTGAGCTGATCAATTAAAGTAATTGCCATTTTTAATTCAGCGGGTTTTACGTCGGTATTTTTAGGAAGATTTAATTGATTCGGATCGCGTATTTCCTGCGCAAATCTTATTTTATTTAACACAATGACATTATTATCCGGACGCAAAATAGCCAGTGCTTCTTTGTTTCGCATTACAAAAGTAGAAACGGCCACTTTTTTTGTTTTTTTCAACGCTTCAAGTAATAAAGCGTATGGCCTCGTACCAGATTTGTCGGGCTCCAGGTAATAAGGCGTCTCATAATAAAGACTGCTGATTTCATCTTCCTTTACAAAGTCAGAAATTGAAATGGTCTTTGTTTTTTCCGCCGCTACTGCTTCAAAATCTTTTTCATCAAGAACTACATATTCATTATCAATTTTGTAACCTTTTACAATATTTCCCCACGGTACTTCTTTGCCTGTATTTTCATTGACACGCTGGTATTTAATGTGTGCGTGATCTTTTTTATCAAGCATATCCAAATCAAGATTGCTTGTTTCTGTGGCGCTGTAAATTTTTACCGGAATATTTACTAATCCAAAACCTATGGCGCCGGTCCAGATTGGCCTCATATGATTATTTTTATGGTGAGAATAAACAAGCCTGAAAATCTGTGCCTTTTTTTACATAGCTTAAAAAGACTGCCTGCGCACTGATAATCAGGCTGTAAAGCTTGCAATTGAGGAATTAATTCTACAGTGAAAATAAGAACGGAAAATCGTTATATCCCGAAAAGAATGTAAAATAAAGCAACTGCTATCTTTTTCTTCTCATATCCAGCAGTAAAACCGGCAGCAAAATCAAATTAGTAAGTGTGGCTACAAATAAAGTAATGGAGGTAAGCCAGCCGAGAGATTGAGTGCCGCCAAAACCACTGAAACAAAAAATAATGAAACCAGCAATTAAAACCAAAGACGTATAAATAATACTTAATCCGGTGTGCTTGATCGTTTCGGAAACTGTTTTCTTTATGTCAAAGTTATTGGTCGGAAGTTCCTGCTTATAATTTACTAAAAAGCGAATCGTGACATCAATCGCGATTCCCAAAGCAACGCTGAAGATCAATACAGTTGAAGGCTTCAGCCTTACTCCAACCCAGCCCATAATTCCTGCGGTTACGAGTAATGGAATCACGTTTGGTATTAATGAGCAAATTAAAATACGAATAGATTTGAACAAATACAACATACAAAGCGCAATAAATAAAAATGCCCAAAGGAGGCTTTCTTTCAATCCGTTAATGATATAACGGCTGCCTTCCAAAAAAGTAATCGTAGAACCGGTAAAGGTTATTTTATATTTTGACGTATCAAAAATATGATCGGTTTCTTGTCTCAGATTGTTTAAAATAACCGGAAGCTTTTCTGTACCTACATCAGCCATATTGATGCTCATGCGCGTACTTTCGCGGGCTGTATCAATGAAACTGGTTAGCAATTTTGAAAGATTGTTTTTTGAACCGCTATCTTTTTCCGGCTTCAGATAATCTCCGATAAAAGCAACATCAAATTGATTCGGCAAAGCATAATTCAAAGAATCTCCTTCATAAAATCCTTGTTTTACAAATTTAATTCCCTGCACAATCGACAGTGGGCGACTCATTTCCGGCTGCTTTTTAATGTAAGAAGAAAGCGAATCCATTTTAGCCAAAACCGGTAAAATTCGTGTGCCAGCCAGGCCGTATCTTTTTTTTGTATCAATCACAATTTCCAGTGGCATCACCCCTTTAAAATTATTTTCAAAAAATTTAAGGTCTGTATATATCTTATCTGTTTTGGGCAAATCGTCTACAATAAAACCTTCTGTTTTTAATTTAAAAATTCCTATCACAGAAAAAATGATGGCGACTAACGTACAGGCATACACGATTTTTTTATGATTAAAAACCCAGCGTTCAATTTTCAATAAAATGTTTGTAAAAATCTTGAAATCTAAATATTTCAACTGCCTTTGTTCCGGTGGTTTCATAAAACTCAAAACCGAAGGCAGTAAAATAAATGAGATAACGAAAATCAACATGATTCCAATGCCTGCAACTTCTCCAAATTCCTGCAAAATAGCGCTGTGTGTTAAAGCAAAAACTGCGAAGCCTATTGCTGCCGTTAAGTTACAGAAGAGTGTAACCACGCCCATCCTGCTTACCATGTCTATCAAGGATTGCTCTTTATCCATGGTTTTTTTATAAGTAGAATGATATTTATTTAAAAAATAAATACAATTTGGAATACCAATAACAACGATTAACGGCGGAATTAAAGCGGTTAATAACGTGATTTTATAACCAAAAAGATACATGATACCGACACTCCAGATTACACCGGTGACGACAACAAGCAATGATAAAAGTGTCGTCTTTATAGACCGAAACATCAATAATAATATCAAGGCAGAAAGCACCAGCGAACCAATAATGAACCATTTCATTTCACGCGCAATCCTGTCTGCAACCTGTGTGCGGATCAAGGGCAAACCGCTGATGTGTGTGGGGATTTTTGTGGTAGCAGTATATTCGTTGGTCCGCTGAACAATATCGTTGATCACCTTCGTTCTGCCTTTCGAACTGAGAATGTTTTTATTAATTCTTACTACTAATAAATACGCATTGCTTGAGGGATTGTATAAAAGCGATTTATAAAAAGGAAGTGAATAAAAAACTTTTAAGCTGCTATCTATATCCGGTTGTGTTGTTATGTCTTTACTAAAAACAGGAATTGCATTTAATTTATGCGAAGCAGTATCTTTTAAAAGATCTACGGCATTGGCAACGCTCAATACATCTTCCACGTAAGGAACCTCTTTCAATTCACTATTTAATTTGCTGAATGCCTTGAAATTTTTTAATTGAAAAAAATCCGGTGATTGAACACCAACAACTAAAACATTTCCGTCATCGCCAAACTTTTCTTTAAAAGATAGATAATCCTGGTACTTCGGATTATCCGTGGGGATCGCTTTTGAAAACTCATAACTAAGTTTTATTTTGCTTGCAAAAAAGGCCATTACCGCGGTCAACAGGAACAGGATGATCAAAAGAAGAATACGGTTTTTTAGAACAAATCTTGCAAGGCGCTGCCACATATTTAATAAGATTTTTTTTGAGCAAAGGAATGAAAAATAAAAATCGTTTTATTTATTCCTTTGCTGTACTCTTCAACTTAGAACATTGAACGAACATCAAAAAGCTACCATTCCAGTTCCATTCCCAGCTGATCTTTTAATTGTTTTACCAACGGGTATTCTTCAATAATTCTCAGATATTGTTGTTTACTTGTCAGCACTTCTTCCTTTGGATTATTTTCATGTTCATTTTCATCGGTACGTAATGTATAAATAAGATAACGGTTATTAAAATGCGATTGAAGATGCTCAATCAAATCTCCTCTTTCGGCTTCAATAAATTTTTGCTGCAGACTGGTGCCGGTAATTATTTCAATGCAGTTTTCATCCGCAATTTTCAATTTAGCAGACTTGAAATTAGAGACAATTGGTTTTTTATTACTGTTGAGGAGTTTTTCAATATAAAGCCCCCAGGCGATGTACAATTCTTCTTCATTCAATTCTATAACATGGTTATTCTTATTTTCTAGCGCTACTTTTTCTCTTATTTTTTCTAAAGAAGTAAGCTTCGTTAATTTTGTTTTCGGAATGGTATGTGTTACATGAGTATGATCCGACGCGGCTTTTGGCGCTTCAGGTTTTAAAACTTCTTTTTCAATGATAAGTTTCGCTTCATTGTCTTTTAAAGAAATTTCCGGCTTTTTTATTTTTGGTAAAACAGGTTCTTTTTTTATTGGATTTACAGCAACAGGAGAAATAACTTTAAACGATACGGGTCTTACACTTTCAAGCTGTTTTTTTTTTGCTAATTGACCATTATCATTCACAAGGTTCAGTGCCTGGTTCAGATAGGAAAGTTTAATAAAAGTAAGTTCCACATGCAACCTTTTATTTTTGGCAAGGCGATAATTAATTTCTGATTCATTTAAAATATTCAAAGCGCTCAACAGCCATGAATCATTTATTTTAAACGCAGCTTCTAAATACCGTTGTTTAAATCCTTCTGAAACCTCCAGTAAAACCGCCACTTTAGGATCTTTACTTACCAATAAATTTCTTAAGAATTCTGCAAATCCATTCAACACCAGGTCGCCTTCAAAACCCTTGCGGTTTATTTCATCATACAATAAAATAGCATCACCTGCACTTTGGTTTTGCATCGCATCTATCAGCCGGAAATAATAATCTTCATCCAGGATATTCAAATGTTCAAGCGTATTTGAATAAGTGAGTTCGCCATTTGTAAAACTGACAATTTTATCCAGGATACTCAGTGAGTCTCTCAGGCATCCTTCACTTTTTTGAGCAATGATATGAAGTGCGGTTTTGTCAGCTTTTATATGTTCTTTTTCGCAGATCTCGTGAAGATGTTCGACCGTATCGCTGTTGGTAATTCTTTTAAAATCAAATATCTGGCAGCGTGATAAAATCGTTGGAATGATTTTATGTTTTTCTGTAGTCGCTAAAATAAAAATTGCAAAGGGTGGCGGCTCTTCCAACGTTTTCAAAAATGCATTAAATGCTGCAGCGCTTAGCATGTGCACCTCATCCACAATATAAACTTTGTACTTTCCGGCCTGTGGCGCAAAGCGAACCTGGTCAACCAGGGCACGGATATCATCTACCGAATTGTTGCTGGCTGCATCCAGTTCATGGATATTCAGCGAACTTCCATTATCGAAAGAAACACAGGAATTACAAATATTACATGCTTCTCCATCGGCAGTCCTGTTTTCACAATTAATTGTCTTTGCCAGAATCCTGGCGCACGTTGTTTTGCCCACACCACGCGGACCACAAAACAGAAAAGCATGCGCAAGCTGATTATTTTTTATGGCATTTTTTAAAGTAGTGGTAATGTGAGATTGGCCGACAACAGTACTGAAATTTTGCGGCCGGTATTTACGAGCAGAAACAATGAATTTGTCCATAATCAAAAGAGACAAATTTAAGGAAATAATTCCGAAGCCACTTAGTGTTGGAAGGTGAAAATTGAAAAGAAAGTCTTATGAAAAAAAGAAAATTCAACAACTAAAGGCCGGTATAACCGGAAAATTTAGTGAACAAATAATTTGTTTTTCAGCAGTTAGCCGTTTTCATCAGATGGTCTATTTCTCCGGAAAGACGTGCAAAAATTTCATCAACCGTACCTTCCCCTTTTATCATCACCACCTTATGCGCTTTTTGATAATGGTCGGCTACGCTGGCAGTTTTTTTATGATATTCGGCGATGCGTGCCCTGATTACAATTTCATTCGTGTCGTCAGAACGGCCGCTGGTTTCACCGCGTTTTAATAACCGTTTTATTAATTCATCCTCGCTCACTTCCAATGCAATCATCACATCAATGCAGGTATGTTTTCTTGCCAGGAGGTTATCCAATTCCTCGGCCTGAATAGCAGTTCTCGGAAAACCATCAAACAAAAAGCCGGCAGATTCCATATTCAGATCTACTGCATCATTGATCATTCCTATCACTACCTCATCAGGCACCAGGTTGCCTTTGTCCATTAGTTTTTTCGCCTCGATTCCTAACGGCGTTTTTCGGGAAATTTCACTTCGTAATAAATCACCTGTAGAAAGATGCCTGAGATGATATTTTGCAATCAGCTTCTCTGACTGAGTTCCTTTTCCGCTACCCGGAGGACCAAATAAAATAATATTGAACATCGGCTTATAAAATCCTTGTGAGCCTCAAATATACTTGATGAAAATTAAAAATCGGACGTTATGCGATAAAAACGAATATTTTTTAGCAAATCATCCATTTTTGATTGTTTAATTTTACACCAATCGTTTTTCTTGAATAAAATTAAAACTAAACAAAATGGATACAGAAGAAAAAAGAGCAGGTTTTTTGAAAGACAATAATAATCCGCAGGAAATAAGCAATGACGAATGGAAGAAAATATTGCCCCAGGACGTTTATCACATTGCGCGGCAAAAAGGAACTGAAAGGCCCGGAACAGGGAAATATTATCAACATAATGAGGTAGGGACTTATTATTGCGCAGTTTGTGGAAACCCACTTTTTCGCAGTAATGGAAAATTCAACAGCAGCTGCGGCTGGCCAAGCTTTTTTGAACCGATCAGCAAAGACAGCCTCATTTATCTTCCCGATAATTCTTATGGAATGAAACGTACAGAAGTGGAATGTGGTAAATGTCATTCTCATCTCGGCCATGTTTTTGAAGACGGGCCGCCACCAACAGGTTTACGCTATTGTATCAATTCCGTAGTGCTTGGTTTTGATAAAGCTTCTGAAGAAGAATAATTTTTATGGCCTTCCGGTAAATGCCCTGCGCAGTAGAGCAACAATAAATGTAAATATTGCTGACCCGATGATTGCCCAAATGATGGGAAACGGTTTGCCTTCCACATTTATGGTAAAAAAATCTGGCAAGCCCATTCTGCCGGCAATCCAGAGGCCGATATAAGCGCCGATAAATCCAACAATGATTGAGACCAAACATCCACCGAGGTCGTAACCGGCAAGGGATTGGCCAATGCCACCGCATATCGCGGCAATTAATAGAAGTATGAGGAATCCGATGAGTGTCATGTTAAAATTTTTATTGAAAATAAGATTTTTTTACTTCAACAGCATTTTTATTCAGGTAAAACAAAAATTAAATAAACAGCAAACAAACACGTGCCCGACGGTCAGGCGGGAATAAGCCATCTTCCTGTTTGTTTTTTTAATAAAAATTGTTGATTTAAAATTTCAGGTGTCATCTTTGCTTTGTAATTCAAAAAAGCATTAGTAGTATGATGAATCTGAAACCGGTTGAAAGAAAATTTATTTCGAAAAAAATAGATATTTTTTTTATTGACCTACATGATGCTTTTCAGTTTGTAATACGGTTTTTTAAAGAAGCTTTTAAGCCGCCTTACGAGGTTAAAGAAGTTATTAAACAATGCTATGAAGTTGGCTATAAATCTCTTTTCTTAATTACACTTACCGGCTTTATTACGGGCCTGGTTTTTACGAAACAATCACGTCCTTCCCTGTCAGAATTTGGCGCTACTTCGTGGTTGCCAAGTTTGGTTGCAATCGCTATTATCCGTGCGCTTGCTCCGTTGGTTACTGCATTGATATGTGCCGGAAAAGTAGGTTCCAATATTGCAGCAGAACTTGGCTCAATGAAAGTAACCGAGCAGATCGACGCAATGGAAGTATCAGCCGTAAATCCGTTTAAGTTTTTAGTTGTCAGCCGTGTTCTGGCTACCACATTAATGATTCCATTATTGATGTGCTACACAGGTTTTGTGGCGATGATGGGAGCATTTCTGAATGTGCATCAAAATGAAATGACGAGCTTCATCACTTTCTTTCAACAGGCGTTTGATAAAATATCTTTCCTGGATATTTTTTCTTCGCTTTTTAAAAGTATTGTCTATGGATTTACTATTGGAATTGTTGGCTGTTACAAAGGTTTTCATGCGAAAAACGGGACAGCCGGTGTGGGAAAAGCAGCAAATCAATCTGTAGTACTTTCTATGTTTTTAATTTTTATAGAAGAGATTCTTATTGTTCAGATCACAAATAGTTTAAGACCGTGGTAATGGAAACGAAAAATGAACACACAGATGCGTTTGAAAATGAAATTTCGATTATGGATTTGTATAAATCTTTTGGTGAAAATCATGTATTGCGCGGCGTAAATCTGCAGGTAAAAAATAAAGAAAATGTGGTGGTTTTGGGAAGATCCGGAACCGGCAAATCCGTTTTGATAAAAATTATTTGTGGTTTGTTAAAACCAGACCAGGGAAGTGTAAATGTTTTGGG
>JAICYZ010000024.1 GCA_025933935.1 Chitinophagaceae bacterium | reverse complement strand
TCAAATAATTCAGTTTGAGCAGAAGGTTTTTCCTGTTCTACCCAATCCATCTGATCATTTTTTGAATAATCTGTAAGCTTGTTTCCTATCGCTCGCCAGCCCATCACATCTACCACTTTGTGGAGTTTTATTTTTGCTTTTCTTATCTGTGCTCCTCTCCCACTCTGCATTTCAAGGATTGGTTCATCAATCGTTGTGGCTTTTATCAAACGGTTATCTTTTCCTTCTTTTATAAAAAGAAATTTGCTGTTTAAGGTGTTCGTTTCAATTTTAAAACGCTTCACATTGTATTGAAGTTTTTCAGCATCCAGGTAAACAGCAGTTATTATTTTTTGCGGATCAAATTTTTCAATTAATTCTATTGAATCATTATCAAAACGCTGGGTGATTTCCTGTCCGGTTATCTCATAATTTCCGTCTTTATAAATAACCAAAATTTTATCATCGCCTTCAAAATTTCCCAGAAGCTTTCCTTTTTCTTCTGTGTTCAGTCTTCCAAAAGTATCATCAAACCACAGCTTTCTCTGATCCAATGTTGACTTTCCTTTTTCAGACATTTTGATAGACTTTACCGGATATTTCGTTACCTGGTTCCCGATGCTTCCGCGGCTCCGGATTTCCATGGTTTCAAAATAAAAATCAAGTTCTTTTTTATGCGCCTTGCAACCGGGAGTAAGAAGAATCCGCACGACTTCCGCTTCACCATTCGGGTTCACCGAAAAATAATGAACCTTACTTTTTTCGTCCCCTTTGGTCAGATCATATTCTTTATCACGGGTAACGCCGGTTACATTAAACCGCTTCGCATAAGACACTCCTTTTTTTCCATCTGCATAGATCATATTATAAGTAGTGCGCTCGTCACTTTTATTGAACACGGCCACGTGGATAATATCTTTCCCGATAAAAACTTTATCGGAAACTTTTACCACTTTCATTTTTCCTGACTTTGTAAATGCAATGATATCGTCGAGATCACTGCAATCAGCAATGAATTCATCTTTCTTCAAACCAGTACCAATAAAGCCTTCTGACCTGTTTACATAAATCTTTGTATTGGCAATCGCAACTGCTTTTGCCTGGATCACATCAAACAATTTGATCTCGGTTTTGCGTTCTCTTCCTTTACCAAATTTTTTTAATAACTCCTCGTAATAAGAAATAGCATATTCAGTCAGGAATTCAAGATGATGCCTTACTTCTGTGATATCATCTTCCAGCGATTTTATTTGCCTGATGAGATCATCAATATCTAATTTATAAATTCTTCGTACAGGCTTCTCCGTTAATTTCAGAATATCCTCTCTTGTAATTTCTCTTTTTAGAATTTCTTTGAAAGGAACAAAGGCCTTATCAATTGCTGCAATTACTTTGTCCCAGGTCTCATGTTTCTTTTCTAATTCTTTATAAATCTTTTCTTCAAAAAATATTTTTTCGAGGGATGTATAATGCCATTTTTCCTGAAGTTCCCGAAGTTTTATTTCAAGTTCCTGTTTTAATAAATTACGGGTATTATCAGCAGAAAATTTCAGCAAGTCAGGCACAGCCGGAAACCTCGGTTTCTGTCCTTCAATTACGCACGCATTTGGAGAAATAGAAATTTCACAGTCAGTAAAAGCATACAAAGCATCAATGGTAATATCTGGAGAAATGCCTGGAGCAAGATCAACAGTTATTTCGACTTCCGCGGCAGTATTATCTGTTACCTTTTTGATCTTTATTTTGCCACTATCATTTGCTTTGATAATGCTTTCAATTAATTGGGTTGTGGTTGTTCCATATGGAACATCTTTTATTACAATCGTTTTTTTATCCAGTTCCTCAATCCTTGCGCGCACCCGCACTTTGCCACCACGAACACCATCGTTATAATTGGTAACATCGATCATTCCTCCGGTAGCAAAATCAGGATAAAGCTCAAACTTTTTTCCTTTATAATATTTGATCGTTGCTTCGATTAATTCACAAAAATTATGAGGAAGAATTTTCGTAGCAAGCCCAACAGCAATCCCTTCTGCACCTTGTGCCAGCAACAAAGGAAACTTCATCGGAAGCGTAACCGGCTCATTCTTTCTTCCGTCATAGCTCAGTTGCCAGTTGGTCGTTTTATTGTTGAAAGCCACTTCCAGTGCAAATTTGCTCGGCCGTGCCTCAATATATCTCGGCGCTGCCGCTTCATCACCGGTTCGTACATCACCCCAGTTGCCCTGCGTTTCTATCAGCAGATCTTTCTGACCGAGATTTACAATTGCATCGCCAATACTTGCATCACCATGCGGGTGATACTGCATGCTTTGCCCGATGATGTTGGCTACTTTATTAAAACGCCCGTCATCCATTTCTTTCATCGCATGAAGAATGCGGCGCTGCACCGGCTTTAAACCATCTTCAATTGCAGGGACGGCGCGCTCCAAAATAACATAGCTCGCATAATCCAGGAACCACGTTTTATATTGACCGGAAATTCCGGAATCACTATGCTTATACTCTTGCTTGTTTGTTTTTGCCATTAGTTGTTTTAAGTAAGAATATTTATTCAATTATAAATACTCAAGATTCAATCTGAAGAAAATATCTTTTCCCTGGATATTAATTATTCATTTGTTTCTTCCGCTTTTTTCTTCACTTCAAAATCTTTCATCTTTTTTATTTCTCCCTGTGCATCAATTTGATTTTTTGAAATTAATTCCTTTAATCTCCAAAGAAGGAACATATCGCCGGTAGTATGTTTTGATTTATTTAAGAATTGCTGAATTACTTTACTGGCTTTTTGCCAATCAGTTGTAATGTATTCCAAAAGATATTTATCAAAAAAATCTTCATCATGTTGCGATAATTTTTTTGCTCCTTCGAGGATGCGAACGGTTTTATTTTCATTACAAATCTTTGACCATTCATCCGGGTCGATTTCAAATTCGGAAGGAGTAATAAGCCGTGCAAGTTTCTTCGCTTTTAAAAATTCGCGCGGAGGAATTTCAGATAAGTTTACCGGATAAAAAATATTTCCTTTGTCATTTATAAATGGAAGATTGTTTAAGGAAAGGATATAAATCCTTCCAACAAATTCTTTTAACTGAGCCATCAGCCAGTAATATCCACTGACATCATGTTTATTGGGAGCTACCCAAATCCAAACTTTCTCTTCCGCGTCAGAAGACAATTTTTCTTTTATTTCTTCAATTCTTTTATTGTCATTTACTTCACCGGTATCTACATGACCATGAAGATCTCCTTCTGCTAAAACATTGCGCCACCATTGTTTTCTTGCTTCTATTCCTTCATTAGAATAAATATCTTTTAAAGGACCGACAGCATAATCATCTTTTATCTCAACAATCTCGTCGCGAAGCGATTCATCTAAATCAAAACTTTTGGTAAGTGTATTTATATCGGGTTGCTGAAAAACGATGTGCATTTAAGAACTAAAAATTAGAAATTAAGAATCAGAATCATCTCTTAAGAGTTCAATATTTTCTTCCCGGCAGGGAAAAATAAAATCAGAATCATGGGACGCTAATTTGAGCCCATGAAGTTTGCAGGTAGCAAGAATTGTAGCATCATTTGGAAGAAGATTATATTTTGCCATTAGTTGTGGCACCTCTGATAAAAAGCTTTGATTGCCTGAAAGGAATGTAAAATTATTTAGAGCATTAATAATTTCAAATTCGCTTTCGATTGCCTGCTGTATTTTACCTTTTCGTTGCAATGTTTTTGGGGAGACTTCAGAATTGAAAGCTAGTATATAATACAGATACCCACTAACTACTATATCATTGATAAAAAGATCCAACCTCATATCGGAAATTAAACTTTGATAAAAGTTTACTTTATTCCCCTTTAATGGTTCAATAAATATTGAGCTATCAAGGAAAATTTTATTGGTCATAGACGTCATACTTGGTAATTGGAAATTCAGGATGTTTTGCTGCTCCAACAAGCTTCATGAGTTGCTCAATATTTCTTTGTTTAGGCTCAATATTTGCAGCGTTCTTATTCTTTTCTTTGGAAGAAACAATCATTATTTCAATTTCTTTATCATCCAATTCCTCAGGAACATCAATGATCAATTTTCCGCCATGAGAAGTTCCAATTAATTTTATTGCGTCCATAAAAATGTTTTTACAAAATTAAACTTTTTATTTTCTTAAGTCCGCGCATTATCAAATTAGCATATTTGATGTCAGCTGATTATCTCTTCGACCAAATCCACTTCCACCTTCAAATTATCAATAATAAAATCCTGCCGCGAGGGCGTATTTTTACCCATATAATATTCCAACAATTGCTGAATATGCATCTCCGGTAAAAGCATTACGGGCTGTAATCTAATGTTTTCTCCGATGAACTTTCCAAACTCGTCAGGCGAAATTTCACCCAATCCTTTGAATCTGGTAATCTCTGGCTTTCCGCCTATTTTTTGAATCGCTTTTTGTTTTTCGTTTTCGTCATAACAATAAATCGTTTCCTGTTTCTCCTTGTTCTTGCCGGGCATCGTGCGTACCCTAAACAACGGCGTTTCTAAAATATACACGTGACCGTTTTTAACCAGGTCAGGAAAAAACTGCAGAAAAAAAGTCATCAGCAAAAGGCGGATGTGCATTCCATCAACGTCGGCATCAGTAGCAATTACAATATTGTTATAACGCAGATCTTCATAACCAGCTTCTATATTTAGAGCATGCTGCAAAAGATTGAATTCTTCATTTTCGTAAACAATCTTTTTGGTTAATCCAAAACTGTTCAAAGGCTTTCCGCGCAAACTGAAAACCGCCTGCGTTTCAACATTGCGGGATTTGGTAATGGAACCACTGGCGCTGTCTCCTTCCGTAATGAAAAGCGTTGTCTCCATTCGCTTTGCATTCACCTCATCTTTATTTTTCCCTTCGGCTTCATCATTGAAATGATAACGGCAATCTCGTAGTTTTTTATTGTGAAGGTTCGCTTTTTTTGCTCTTTCATTTGCCAGCTTTTTGATGCCGGCCATATCCTTCCGTTCTCTTTCATTTTGTTCAATGCGTCTTTTTAACGCATCTGCAATTGGCGGATTTTTATGCAGGAAGTTGTTGAGTTCTTTTCCCAAAAAATCAGCAATAAAACTTTTTACTGCGGGGCCTTTTTCATACATAATATGGGAACCTAATTTTGTTTTTGTCTGGCTTTCAAAAACAGGCTCCTGCACCCTTATGCTTATTGCCGCGCAAATACTTCCGCGAATATCTGCTGCATCATAATCTTTTTTATAAAAGTCACGAATTGTTTTTACATAACCTTCGCGGAAACCTCCAAGGTGTGTTCCGCCCTGAGTCGTAAATTGCCCGTTTACAAAACTGTAATATTCTTCGCCATATTGATTGTTGTGTGTGATGGCAATCTCAATATCCTCTCCTTTCAAATGAATGATGGGATAACGAAGTTCTTCTTCAATTGTTTTTCTTTGAAGCAGATCCAACAATCCATTCTTACTTACATATCTGTTACCATTATAATTAATTACCAAACCGGCATTCAGAAAGCAATAATTCCAAAATTGATTGTCAAGGAATTCCTGAATGTAATGATAATTCTTAAAGATTTTTTCATCAGGAATAAAAGTAACAGCAGTGCCGTTTTCCTCAGTTGTTTTAGATTCTTTATCATCTTTTATCAATTTTCCCCTTTCAAATTCTGCGGTCTTTTGTTTGCCTTCCCTGACAGAAGTAACTTTAAAAAATTCGCTCAAGGCGTTAACTGCTTTCGTCCCTACACCGTTAAGTCCGACACTTTTTTGAAACGCCTTACTGTCATATTTGGCCCCCGTATTAATTTTACTTACCACATCGACCACTTTTCCCAAAGGAATTCCGCGACCGTAATCACGAACTGAAACGGTTTTGCTTTTTATCTCCACATCTACATGTTTGCCGAAGCCCATCGTATGTTCATCTATACAATTATCAATCACTTCTTTTAATAACACGTAAATTCCATCGTCAGGACTGCTACCATCGCCCAGTTTCCCGATGTACATTCCCGGACGAAGACGGATATGATCTTTCCAGTCAAGGCTTTTTATAGACTCCTCATTGTAATCAAACAAATCTTTTTCAGCCATCTGTTATATTATTTTTTTGCGCAAAAGAAAGAAATTTTCAACAATTAATTTTGTACGTATTTAAAACATAAAATACTATCAGCTGTTCTGTCAAATATACTTAAAGGAAAAAGCAAATAAATGTGAATATTGTAGGAGAAAAAATTATTTTTTTTTGTTGCCTGCAGTGAACAAACAAATATTTAGAATTCTTTTTTATCGGTTAAAAATCCAGTTCTACGGTTTTATAAGAATTTAGCTTATCCAAATGCAACAAAGTTTTGTTTTCATGTTCCGACCTGTGATACATCGGATTAAACTTAGCGCCAATCACAAGTTCTTTTAAAGTATATGATGTACGTGAAACAACGGTATTTGAGAACATGTCATCGAAAGCTTTAATATAAACTAAAATCTCTCCTTGCGCATTTTCAAAATCTTCTTTTGTGAAATTATAAAACGGACTTGTTTCTGTTATCGGATGCACGATCGTCCAGCTTAATGTAAGAGAATTTACTGTGCTGTATTCTAAAGGCAGCTGATAAAATTTATTGACCATGTTCCCATTTTCCTCGACAATTAATCCTAAAGTTACTTTTGCTTCAGCATCTGTTAACGTAGTATTTTTAAAAGGTGCCAATCTTAGCATAATGGCTTTTTGCTCATGAAACGGCGCCAGTATTGCCTTTTCACTGAAGCGCAAGTATGCTTTTGGCCTTGAAAATCTTCCATATAATAAACCGGTAACTACTGCAAGACTCAATAAACCAAGAAATGCCTCAAAAGCGCATAACGAATTTATTAATAAGTGACCGGCATCAGCCCTTCCATATCCACCAACTGTAAATGACTGGCTACTGAAAAAAAAAGCTTCCATAAATTGCCTGAAGTGCGACGATGTTGCACTGCCGCCAAATTCCTGCAGCCCTAATAAATAATAAACAGAAGCAAATAAAAGATTGACACACAAATAAAAAAGAACAATCGTTAACAAGAACTTCCACCGCGGCATGTCAAGCAAAATATGGTACCAACTGATTCGTTCAATAGTACTAATTCCTTTTATTTGAATATTCGGCTTTCCGTTTTTATGAAGAAATCTTCCGCCATAATCGGACGAATTAACACCGAAACCGGTGTTAATTTCTGATTTAGCTTCCGGATTTATCTTTTTGATTTTGAACATGAAACTTTTTAATAACTATTAAAAAAAATAAAAATAAAAATTCGCAATTGATTTGTAAAGATAAAATACCGTTTGGAGCACCATTTAAAAATTTTAAATTGTTTCGTAATAATAGCAATCATATTTTTTTTAAATTGCATCATAAAAGCGGAAGTAGCTCACCTGGTAGAGCGACAGCTTCCCAAGCTGTAGGTAGCGGGTTCGAGTCCCGTCTTCCGCTCGTTTTATTCTAATGCGATATGATGGAAAAGAAAAACTTTTTCGTAACACTAACTCCGCCGCGTACAACATTTGTGAATGACATGAGCGATCAGGAACGCGAAATAATGAACCGCCATGTGAGTTATCTTCGAACTTTGCTGGATAAAGGAATCGCCATTGCTTATGGACCGGTCTATGATCCAAAGGGAGCGTATGGTGTCGCCGTGATGGAGGTAGATAATATTGAACAGCTTCATGAAATTATAGCTGCTGATCCGGCGAATGGACTTCAAAAATTTCAGATTTATCCAATGCGTGCAGTTTATAAAAAACCCGGTCAGGGCATTGAAAACTGACTTTTAAATTCTTCCATCGTCATCGCTTTTTCTACTTTAAAATTTCCGATTCTTGTTCTTCGCAATTCGCTTAAATACCCTCCACAACCAAGAGCAACGCCAAAATCATTTGCCAGACTACGTATGTATGTACCGGTAGAACAAACGACTTTAAATGAGATTACCGGAAGGTCAATTTTAGTAATTTCAAATTCTTTGATCGAAATTTCTCGTGGTTCGAGAACTACGTTCAGGCCTTTTCTTGCCATCAGATAAACCGGTTTCCCATTTTGTTTTATGGCAGAATGAATGGGCGGCGTTTGTAAAATTTCTCCTGTGAATTGTTTTGTTTTTTCTTTGATTATTTCTTGCGTAATTCCATCCAAAGACTTGAAATTTTCCGGCTCACTTTCACGGTCATATGTAGAAGTTACAGCGCCTAAAGTAATGGTCCCTGTATATTCTTTTTCCTGCGCCATATACTCATTTATTTTTTTGGTAAACTTTCCGGTACAAACGATCAAAAGTCCTGTAGCCAGCGGATCCAGCGTGCCGGCATGGCCTATTTTTTTTATATTGATGATCTTCCTTAGCTTTCTGATTACGTCATAAGAAGTCCATTCCAAAGGCTTATCTATCAACAGAACTTTTCCTTCTGCAAAAGTATTTTCAATCATCGTTTTTTTTAAATTATAATTACATTTTCAAAGCACAGATGTTTTTGAAACCTACGAGGTTTTAAACTGCCTGCCTTGCTTTTAATTCCAGGTATTTATTGATTGTATTTATCGTCAGGTTTTTTGGCGAAGATAAAATAGATAAGATTCCATATTTGGAAAGTTCTTTCGCAATGATCTTTTTTTCAAAAGCAAATTTTTCTGCGATCGTTTTAATATAAACCTCTTCTATGTTTTTTGCGTGAGAACCGGTAAGCACATCCAACTGTGAATTTTCAAAAAACACAACAACTAACAAATGGTATCTTGCCAATGAACGCAGGTAATCGATTTGCCTGTTTAATCCGGATAGAGATTCAAAGTTGGTAAATAAGATTAAGAGACTGCGATGTTTGATTTTGCTTCTGATCTCTGCATATAGCCTTTCGAAATCAGTTTCAAGAAAATCAGTTTTTTGTTTATACAATAATTGCAAAATGTTTTCCGCCTGAGAAGGCTTCCTGTCCGCAGGAAGCATACTTCCCGGCACATTTGAAAAAGTTATTACACCAACTTTGTCTTGTTTTTTCAGGCAAACATTACTGAGTACAAGACAACTATTGATCGCATAATCCAACAGTGTCATTCCATCAAAAGGCATCTTCATCAGGCGGCCTTTATCAATGATACAATAGATCTGTTGCGATCTTTCCTCCATAAAGTTATTCACCATCAACCCTCCTCTTCTGGCAGATGCTTTCCAATTTAATGTCCGGATATCATCTCCCGCAACATACTCTTTGATCTGTTCAAACTCCATGCTTTGCCCTATTTTACGCATTCGCACATTGCCGCTTTCCGCCTGTAATGTCGTTTGGGAAAATAACTGGTATTTATACAATTGCATGAACGCCGGATATACAGGAATCGTCTCTTCGGCTTCAATCGTAAATCTTCTGCTAACCAATTTTAAAGGCGAGGATACAAATAAATGAATGTTTCCAAAATTATATGATCCTCTTTGCAATGGTTTCAATTGCCACCGGATCTTCTTTTGTTGATGCGCCTTTAAATTGATTTTTCTTTTCCAGTCTCTTAACTGCAATTGCTCAGGAAGCTCGTCGATAATGGTGACACCAACCGGATATGAAAAGCCATTTCTTACAAGTATATCCACCGGATTTTCATCTCCATTGCTAAATCTGTGCCCGGTAATCCGCTCTGCATTTACTAACTTTTTTGAAAAAAACAATAGCGAATAATCCATAAGCAGAAAAATAATAAAAACCGCAAAAACAAGAATGGTAATTTGCTGCAAAACAGGAATATAAAAAGCGATAATGAATAAGACAACGAACGCAGCAAGAGCCACATAAAAACGCCGTCTTAAAAACAGACCCGCAATATATTTTTTTAAAAAATTCAATTTATCTATTTTTCTGATGAAAAAAATTACCGTGGAATTTCTATTTTGCTAATAATATCTGTTATTAGTTCGTCGGCAGAAACTCCTTCCATTTCTTTTTCAGGTGTTACTATTATCCGGTGCCGCATTACCGGAATAGCCATTTCTATGATGTCTTCCGGATTTACAAAATCTCTTCCCATTATGGCAGCATTTGCTTTTGAGGCTCTCAAAATTGCCAACGATGCACGTGGTGAAGCTCCAAGATAAAGTGAAGGATTATTTCTCGTTCCGTTTACAATCCTTGCAATAAATTCTACCAGCTTTTGATCAATAATTACATCGTTAATAATATTTCTATATGCTGTGATCTGCGCCGGTGAAATAATTTTATGAACATTATTCAACAAGGTGTTTTGCCCAACTGACTGTTGATTCAATAAAATATTAATTTCCTCTTCGAGGGTTGGATAATCAATAATTATTTTAAATAAAAATCTGTCGAGTTGTGCTTCAGGAAGACGATAAGTTCCTTCCTGTTCTATTGGATTTTGAGTAGCAATAATGAGAAAAGGGAAATCCATATAATGAGTCATTCCATCAATGGTTACCTGCCGTTCTTCCATCACTTCAAACAAAGCAGATTGAGTTTTTGCCGGTGCACGGTTTATCTCGTCGATCAAAATAATATTGCTAAAAATCGGCCCGCGTTTAAATTCAAACTCTGCTTCTTTCGGATTAAAAACAGAAGTTCCCAAAACATCGCCTGGCATCAGATCCGGGGTAAATTGTATTCTTGAAAAATCAGTGTTGATGATCTTTGCAAGAAGCCTGGCAGTAAGGGTTTTAGCAACACCGGGCACGCCTTCTATTAACACATGACCATCACATAATAAACCGATCATCAGCAGATCGATCATTTTATTCTGTCCGACAATTACTTTACTTATTTCATTCCGGATATTGATCACCGCATCATTCAACGTGCTGATATCAGTTCGCTGCTCATAAAGATTTTCTTCCATTAGTTTTTTGTTTTTTAAAATTTTCAATCTTTTGATTCAATTCAATTAATTCTTCGTCTGTTACATTTTCCTGCTCCTGAATGTTGGTAATTAATCCGAACAACTGTTCTGTTTCAAGGAGGGAAACGCCACTCTTACCGGAAACGGATGCAATGAATTCTTTATTGATTATCGTGGTATTTATAAAATATTTTTTGCGCAGGTATTCATAAAAATAAGTAATCATTTTCAATGAAATATTGCGGTTATTTTTTTGCTGTAAATAAAGCCTGCCGACAGTTTCAGCAAAAACAACTGTTGAATTTGTATTTGGTTTTATTGTTTGAATAATTCTTTGTTTTCTTTTTAAACTAAATAAAATGTACAACAAAATACCGATAAGCGCCAGGCAAAAAGCCCACAGTAAGGAAGGATTTTTTTGGATCACTTTTAAAGTTGAAAAATCATCATTGTCGGCCGAACTATTTCGGTTTCGCGGTGAAGAAAAATTCTTATAATATTCATCCCAATAAACATATTGAGGCTCAAAACGCAAATACGCGGTTACATATTCAAAGTATTTATAGTTGTCGTTTGTTAATAGAAAATAATTACTGAAGATCCTTGGAGCTATATGCAGATAAAGCCTTCCCTTGCCTGCAAAAAGTACAATATAATTTGGCAAATTTTTTTCATTTACTCCCAGAACCCGTGTGTAGCTTGTATCATAGCCGCTAAAATAATTCAGGAAAGGAAAATAGTAATATCCATATTTTGGAGAATTAAAATCATTTCCATAAAACATACTCACGCGTGTATCATGCATTTTCCCATTTACCTCACTGACAATTTCGCCCGTTCTGTCAATTGTGCAATAAACTGCATCGAGCAATTTGTTGTCAATAAAATCTGCAGAAATAAATAAATCATTACCTGCTTTCACGTATTCCATCATCGCATTTACTTCATCCTGGGAAAGTACGAGGTCTTTAGCGATCAAAAAATAAAGTGAATAGCCAGTCGCCGAATCTTCCCTCAGTTGGTGCCACGTTTCATCAAATGGCTTTTGTTCAACATTGATCCAATAATCTGAAAACTCTGATTGAAAACCTTTGTACGCAACGAAAGACCCAAAAGGCAATTTATCTGTTTTGCGATAACTTTCTTTTAATGACGGTATTTTTTTACCATCCTGAAAATTGCAACTGCTCATTCCAAAAAAAACGAGCATGCACAATAAGACATATTTGAGATAAATTTTCAAGCAGGTATTCCGATTTTTTTATTGAAAAAGTAATACAATTCTTTTAGTTTCAAGTATTGATTTTCATCGATCATATGTTTTCCGTACCATACATATTCATAACTACGTGTCAGATCTTCAAATTCTTTAAAATATTTCGTCTGAGCCATTTCGTTTAAATATTCCTTGTTCGTTTTTTCAATTGTGAACGTTACAAATTCTCTGTCGGAAAGAGTTTTAAGGGTTTTTAAAAATAAAAATCTTATCGCAAGATTGAAATCGGGTTTGGTTTCAGCATTAGCAATCAAAGCATCATATTCTGAAGCATTTTGCAAATCTTCCAACGATTCTTCCCGGTCGTCGGATAACAGTTTATTTTTATTTCGCCGGAAGATGTCATTTTTAAACAATACCTTATATGCGATGAAGCTGATAAAAATCACTGCCAGTATCCAAAAAAATATTGTGAATGGAAGGCTGTTTAACATCTTACTGAAAGCAGAAACTTGTGCGCCGGAATTCCGGTTCCGAATGATCTTTCCGGAGGTTCCATCAAATCTAACGGTGTCGGATCTGATATCTTTTTGTTTTCTTAAAAGGCTGTCGAGAAAATGCATGTATGCAAAATCGCGGGCTTTTTTCAATTTTAAAATAGTATCGTTTTCATTGAAGGATGCAGCGGCGCCTGAACGTTCTGAGCTATCACCCAAATGGAAATTATGCATTTCCAGATCATCCGCTTGATGTAAGGAGTCTTTCGTTTGTGCATCACCGTTATAAGAAAAAATGATTAGCAGTAAACCAATAAATATTGCTGATTTACTTTTCATAAATACTCCCATCCTTTATTATTTTTCCATCTTTTAATTCGAATCCTGTATGGTGAAGACGAACCGGGTACAGGACGAAGTACCATAAAATTAAAAAAAATGAACCGGCTAAAATAATGATACTGAAGGGAACGGGAAGGCCAATCTCAACAGAGTTTTTTTCAAATGTATTGCTCATCAAATGAGTTACATAACTTTCGAAAAAAGCAGCGATGATAAAAAACGGGACGAGGCTTACGCAAATTTTTATCGCATCTTTTGCTGATCGTAAAAAAGATTCTTTCCGCGTGTATGTGCCCGGAAATAACCATCCTGTGCCTAAAATAATTCCGGCGCAACTGGCAATTACTATTGAGGAAATTTCAATCGTTCCGTGAATCCAGATTACCAAAACGGATTGCCATCCAAGTCCCTGTGAAAAAAAAATGTATTGAAAACACCCAAGCATCAGGCCATTTGTCCACATGAATAATATGGTGCCGATTCCAAATAAAACTCCAAAAATCACCGTTTTAAATGCCACACTGATGTTGTTGTAAGCGATTCTTACAAACATCGAAAACGGATTGCTGTCTTTATAAACGCCGAATGGGTCGCCTTTCTGAATGGAAGAAATCGTTTCATCATAATATCCTGGTTGCACCTTATGATTAAAAAATTGCCGTGCATAATCAGGATCGTTTGTGGAAGAAACGATGCCAATAAAAACGAACGAAACAAAAAGCAGAAAGGTGAACAGAAAAACTTTGTGATACTTGCGGAATAACAAAGGCAGCTCATATTTCCAGAAAAGAACGACGCGTGAAAAATTTTGTTTTTTATTTTGATAAATACTTTGATAAATATTTGCGGCGATTCCATTGATCCAGCGGGTCACTTTACTTTTTGGATAGAAAGTTTTGGCGTAAGAAAGATCATCCAGCAATGTAACAAATCTGTCTGCCATTTCATCCGGATCTTTCGTTTCCTCGTGTTGATATTCATTCCATTTATCAACATTCTTTTTTATAAATCTTGCTTCACGCATACAATAAAATTAAAAGCGTCCGTGTTATTCATATTTGCACAGAAAATCTTTCTTCAAAAACTTTTCAAATAGAAACAAATTAATGATTAAAAAAAAGAAAACCGTCATTTTTATTTTTAAATAATAAATTGCCATACAATGCCGCTGATACAAATAGAAACCCCTTTTAATATTGAGCTTGAATTTGAAATTGCAGAAGCTCATAAAAGGCTTTTTGCCTACCTGATCGACTTTTGTATTCTGCTTTTATTCTTTATGAGCATGAAATATTTTTATTATGGCGGCTTCAACCTCACATCCGCTGAATCGCTTCAAAGCCATGTGGGGCTTGACATTCTCACGATATCGATTCCTATGTTGTTGTATTCACTGGTATGTGACGTGATGATGCATGGACAAACAATTGGCAAAAAGATCATGAAAATCCGGGTGATAAGCCTCGATGGTGGCGAACCTTCGATTAGTCAATATGTTATACGTTGGATGTTTAAAGTTTTTGAATGGCCATTCTTTTTCGGATATACTTTTTTTAGCCTTCAAAGCATTCTTGCCTATATCATCATTACCGGATTTTGGGGAATTGTCGTTTTAATATTTATTGCGGTAAGTAAAAAAAATCAACGGCTTGGGGATATGGCTGCCAATACGGTTGTGGTAAATACCCAATCTCCTTTTTCAGTAAATGATACGGTATATATGCAAATCAATGACATCAATTATGTCGTTACTTTTCCGGAAGTATTAAAATTATCCGACCGGGATATCAATACGATTAAGAATGTCGTAAACCTGTATCATAAAGAATACAATACTGAAACCTGCGACCGTCTTGCATTAAAGGTGCAGGAAGTGTTGCAGATCCATTCAAATATGTATTCAATAAATTTTTTAGAAACGCTGCTTGCTGATTATAATTACCTGGCCAACAAATGAAATAAAAAA
Source organism: Chitinophagaceae bacterium (assembly GCA_025933935.1). Classification (GTDB taxonomy): domain Bacteria; phylum Bacteroidota; class Bacteroidia; order Chitinophagales; family Chitinophagaceae; genus Ginsengibacter. The sequence continues at coordinate 9,981 of JAICYZ010000024.1, read as the reverse complement.
CTGGTTATTTGTTCTTTTGCAGTAATCATTCAAATAATTCTGCTTTATTCTTTGGCCGCTTAGCTTCAAGCCATTTAAAATTCTTTAATTGTTTCTGATCCTCAGGAACCTGGTTCATCGGATACATTTTACCCGTTATCTGATTGACAAAAAGTACTTTTTTTAAATCTTCATTTTTAAAATAAAGATCAATTACATCGCCGGTTGCCCGGTTCATACCAATGTATGCGCTGTCATCATCCTGCATATAATAAATGCTTTCCGCCTGCGTGCCTTTTACACGCATATAATCTATTTTGCCATTTACAAAATATCCGTTGATCGTTTTGCCCGACATCTGGTTAAAAAAACCTTCTTTTGTTCTGTTTACAATTAATCCACTTTCAAAAACATACAATCTTTTTGGTTGCTTATTTTCTGTATAAAGAAACATCGTATCGCCCGCTATTTGTGTGTTTCCGCTCCATAGCACCGGATCATAATACAAGCGGAAAACAGAATCTTTGGAAGAAATAAAAAGACTATCGCTGATACTTTGTAAAGAATCATTGAAAACTTTTACATGATGAAAAGCAATAAAATAACGAATAGCAGTATCGGATTTATTGACAGAATCTTTTTTTAAACTACCGGAATGCAATGTGTCCGGAATTTGCTGCATTTTTTTATTTGTTGAATCGATTTTGACAGAGTCAGTAAGATTGAGAAGATTTTTATTCTGTAAGGAATCTTCTCTTTTCAACGAATCTTCTCGATGCAACCTCAATAAACTTTCCTTATTCAAAGAATCTGTTCTGCGAATAGAATCGGTTATATTTTTCTTCAAATCATTCTCTTTCAACAAAGAATCCTTCAAAGGTGGAAAATCTTTCCTTTTGTGCGGTTTTATCAATTCGTGTTCCTCTGGCTTAATTTTCGATGAATCTTGTTCCGGAGAAATTTTTTCTGTAGAATCCGTATTTTCCTGGTGGATTTTCTCAAAAAATTTTGCGGTAGAATCAGTAGTTATCGTTTCATGCACTTTTTCATTTTCGGAAATATTTACATTCACCGCACTGTCTTTATGAAGCACCTGGTTTGTATTATTTACAAAAGTGGTAAAGCCCGAAAAGATGGTATCAGCAGCAATATAAGTGCTGTCATGTTTTTGTTTAATAATTAAAACAGGTTTCCTTGTTGCCAGAAACGAATTGTTTTTTTTATTCATAAAAACCTGGTTGGCAATAATCGTATAGCCACCCGCAGAATCAATAATGACGGCATTTCCCTCGAGCTGCGCGTTGCCGGTTTTATTTTCAAGCGCCATCGTATTTGCAGAATAAAGGCGACCGCTGCTGTCTTTAACGGTAGAACGATTGGTAAAAAAAGCATTGCCGGTATTGAGATCGTAGGTTCCTTGTGTCGTATTGATTTCTACTTCAGGCGTCTTGATATTTGTTTGGCTTATGAAACTCGATTTACGCGTTTGCATATTGTATAAAAGTGAATCAGCACGAATGTGTTTTTGTGGTTCATCCAGCTTTACATTTTTCTTGAAATAAATATCTTTTGTATCATCATAATAAGTTCCTTCAACGCTGGTGATGATGCTTTTTCCTTCAATCACTTTTCCGCCATTATGAAAGTTTCCTATTCCTGTTTGTAAGTTATAATCAAGATCATCGGTAAAAAGCGTTCCGCTTTTATTGGTAAGTTTTACTTTGTTTTTCAGATAAGCCATTTTTTCTACACCCATATATTTTAGATACTGGCTGTAAGTGTGAACGGTATCTGCCTGGTTTATTTCAATATTGCCAAATGCTTCCAATACGTGAGTTGTTGGATTTACTACCGCGCTGTCGCTGTGAAAAATCGTAGTTCCTTGCTGAATAATGGCGCCGCCTGCAATAGTTTGCACTGTAGTAGCCGAATCAATTTTTATCGCACGCATGCTCGGCCCTCGAAGAATATGATATTCTGTCATGGAATCTGCTGCGGGAGTAGCATTAGCTTTTACCTGCCCAAATGAAAAATAACCGGTTAATAAAAAGAAAAAGAGAAACAGATATTTTTCAAAATGGAACATGCGTTTTTTTGCGAAAACAGGTTTAAATAGATTGAGAATAGCTTAGATCGTTTAGCGGTTTTCTAAAGAAGATTTTTATTTATTTGTTCCTTTACTGTTTCTTTACCACTTTCAAGGTATCGTCAATCAACGGAGCCGTTATATAATTTCCTTTGTCTTTTTTGCCAAAAATTGAAAAGCTTACATATCTTTTCGGATGAACCCGGATATCATCAAGCAAAATATTTATTTTATTTGAAGTCGCTTCCAGATTGTTATATAAAGTTTTGTCATTTAACAATAAACCGAGTGAACCATCCTTGCTGTTTATTTTTTCTGAACCGGCTTTAAAATTATCAATGGCTACATTCAAGGTATCGAGAGTTTGCTGCAAGTTTATCGCTGCCAAATGCCTGGAAAAAACTTTGGTGCTTTCCATGATACTGTCGAGACTTTTATTATTTGAATTCAGATTTGCAGTAAAAATTTTCATATTGTTCAAAGAAGCAGCGAGTGCGCCATTTTGAGCATCCATTAATTTTTGAACCGACTCAGAAGTTACGACAAAAGACGCCGTAGCAAGATTCAAATTTTTGATCATGCTCTTGATATTATTTTTAGTTGGGGTATCAAAAACGCCGGTAACAGTTGTCATCAGTGAATCAAGCGATTGCACCGCATTTCTTACTTCATATAATACCGGATTGATTAGTTTCATTGCTTCATCAAAAGCACCACCACTGAGAGTTGTAAGTAAAGTGTCGCCATTTTGAAGGTACGTTTTATCATTTCCCAGTTGAATTTCCAAAGAGGGACTGCCGAGAAGATTCGGGTTAATAATAGCAAGGGAATTTTTAGGAATATTTACATCTTTGGTAAGGGAAACGGTTACTACGATCCTCTTCATATCTTTTCCCCCGTCAAGATTTTCAATCCTCCCGATTTGCAACCCATTAATTACAACAGGATTTGATTTTTTAAGTCCCTGTACATCGGAGTATACAGCATATATATTCCGTTCTTTTTTAAAAACACCATTTCCTTTGAGGTAATTAAATCCGATGATCAGCATAGCAATACCGATGATTGCCATCAATCCTATTTTCGTTTCGTTACTTATTTTCATTTGGTTTTGTTTCGTCAGAAGATCATTTTATGTTTTCAAAAAAGCGAATAAATGTATTCTGCGAAAATAGTAAAGTTAAAGCGTTGAATAACAGATGCACTTCAATTCAACCAACAAATTATTGAAAAGTGATTATCAGGAGCGGGAAGTTCCTTGTGAGTAGATAATTAATATATTTCATAGCGTTTGACTACGATTTTTTTATTCGGAAGGAAAAGAGTAATAATTATTTGGTATTAGTAGCAGCAGCGGTTGTCGCCGTAGTCCTGCCCTCTGCCTGGTTTCTGTATTTTACAAGGGCGCGGGTAATTGCCTGCGCGATTTCTTCCTGGCCTTTGTCGCTGTTCAGATAGCGCTCATCATCGTAGTTTGCTACAAAGCCGGTTTCGATCAAGATAGCCGGCATCTGCGTGGCATGCAATACCCAAAGTCCTTTCTGCCGCTGCCATACTCCTAAGTCATTGCGGCCGGTTTTAGCAATTTCATCCTGGACATCGGAAGCAAGCTGATAGCTTTTTTTAAAATAGTGTTGCGTGTATATAAGCGCACTCGCTTTATATTCGGGGCTTTCATAGTTAATATCCGCTGTACTGTCATTTTCAGCAGTATTAAAACCAAGATCTCCTGCTTCCAATGCTTTTATTTTATCATTTGTTTGTCGCGCAGCGAGGATTAAAGTACTGGTTCCTTTTCTGCTGGTCGGAATCTTATAATATTGTTTGATCGGTACTTCGCGCGTATGTTTCGTTACAATTTTTTTCCGGTGCTTTCCTTTGCCTTCATATTTGGTGGTATGATACGTTTCTTTCCTATACCCGATTATTCTTGAACCGGTTTTTAAATCAACCGCATCCGCATGGATGCAAACAAAAAGATCTCCACGATGGTCGTTTGCGAATTTTGCTTTTTCATGTACTGACATAAAAACATCTGTAGTACGTGTGGGAATGATATTTACATCCGGCATCGCTTCCTGCAGATCCTTTACCAATTTCATTGAAATGGCAAGGGTAATATTTTTTTCCAATGATCCTAATGTTCCTTCATATTCTCCGCGCGCACCATTGTCCTGTCCACCATGCCCCGGATCGATAATGATCGTTTTTATTTTACGGGGTGTTTGTGAAAACACAGGTGCGTTGAAAAAAAAGATCACGGCTATAAAGAGAAAAAAACTTTTGATAAAAAATGGAAACCGGCTCAAAGGTTTTGATAAAAGCATTTCTAAATTTGGTTTTTTTTGGGTCATTGTAATTCTTTAGTAAGATTCACATATCCTTAATTGGATTATCTCTATTTTTGTTGCCTTCCTGCTATGTACAATAGAAACAAATTTAGCTTAAAAACCACTTTTCCAATTGCTTTCATAGCTATCCTGTTTGTATTGATATCATGGGCGGCCAGCAGTAGCGGCAAAAGCTTTCTAAAAGGACATTCAAATCTCAATCATTCTTCGCTGTTCATTTCTTCAAAGAAAAACCATTTTTCTGTTGCAGAAAAGCAAAAATTTTTAAACGATACTGTGCCAACCCGGAATACACTCTCTAACGATACGGTTCCCCATAAAATTGTGATCGTCACTGATTCAATTTCTACAAAAAAAAACGATTCGCTTTTAACAAAAGACACTACCAAAAAAGAGCCTGCTGATACCATTCATTTTAAGCTGGCCAAAAACGCCTTGGAAGCTCCGGTAGAATATACAGCTGAGGACTCAATGGTAATAGATGTTCCCGGAAAAACCGTTACACTTTATGGAAAAAAAGTAACTACTAATTATAAGGACAATAATCTTACAGGACCGATCATTTCTTTTGATGAAGCTTCCGGCGATATCATTGCTGCTATAAAAAGGGACAGCACAGGAAAGGTCATTGCGTTTCCTACTTTTAAACAATCGGATTTTACTTCCCAAAGTGATTCCATCCGCTTCAACATGAAAAGCGGAAAAGGCCTTACCAAAAGCACTTATACCCAGCAAGGCGAAATGTATGTATATGGACAGGTAATAAAAAAAGTAAGCCCCGATGTTTTTTATGCGCTTCGCGGACGATTTACAACCTGTAACCTCGATACGCCTCACTTTGCATTCATCAGCAATAAAATAAAATTTATCAATAATAAAGTGGCTATTTCAGGGCCGGTTCATCCGGAGTTTGAAGGGGTTCCGATTCCCATTTATTTTCCGTTTGGCATTTATCCCTTAAACCAGGGAAGGCATTCCGGGTTTCTTTCTCCAAATTTTACTGTAAATGAGCAAAAAGGAATCGGCCTCGAAGGTTTGGGATACTATAAAGTGATCAATGAATATTGGGATATCATTGTCCGGTCGAGTATTTATTCTTATGGTGGCTGGTCATTAAATTTAAATCCCCGTTATTCTAAAAAATACCACTATAGCGGAAATTTCGCTTTTGATATACAAAACTTCAATTTGAATTTCAAAGGCGATCCCGATTTTCAGAAAAACCGGGCATATCATATTACCTGGAGCCATAGCGCTGATACCAAATCACGCCCTGGCGTTACTTTTTCTGCGAATGTCAATGCGGGAAGCAGCAGTTATAATTCCCTTGTACCGAATGATCCAAATCTGAATTTTCAAAACCAGATGCAGTCGTCCATAGCGTATTCAAAAACATGGCAGGATCTTCCTTTCAACCTGACGCTAACAGCAAATCATGATCAAAATACCAATTTAAAACTCATCAACGTAAGCCTGCCGACTTTAGGTTTTAATATGACGACGATTTATCCTTTCAGAAGGAAAGATGCCGTTGGAGATCTGAAATGGTATGAAAATATTGGAATCGGATACTCATTGAATGCACAAAACCGGTTTTCCTTTTACGATACTGTAAAAAATAAAAGCATTTTTCAGCAGATAAAAGATACACTGCAATGGGGCGCTCATCATTCTGTTCCGATTAGTTTGTCGCTGCCGCAAATGGGCGTTTTCCAATTATCACCTTCTGTCAGCTACGATGAAACCTGGTATCAAAGTAAAGTAACTCAGACGTGGGATAATACAAAAGATACGCTTATTACCCATGTTCAAAAAGGTCTTTATACAGCGAGACAAATGTCCTTTGGACTGAGTGTTTCTACCAGGATTTTTGGAATGATTACTGCAAAAAAGAAGGATGCGAAAATCATGGCCATCCGCCATGAAATGCGCCCCACGTTTGGCTTGAGCTACCAACCCAATTTTAACAGGAACAATTACTATAGAGTACAGACGGACACTTTCGGCCATATCGATTATGTGCCTTACTTTCCACAAGGATCCTATAATTTGTATGGTCCTTATACGAATGGGCGTTTTGGTGGATTCACATTCGGACTTGAAAATAATCTTTCGATGAAAGTAAGGAATAAAAAAGATACCGGGCAGAATGCCATAAAGAAAATTTCCATTCTTGATGCATTTAGCATTAATGGAAGTTATAATTTTTTCCCGATTGATTTCCGGCATTTTTCAAATATTTCTGCTGTAGCATCTACTAATTTATTTAATAAAGTCAATTTTACCACCAGCGCCAATTTTGATCCTTATGAGGTGAATGCACAGGGAAGGGATACGAGCATTTTAGTCTGGAAAACAAAACCTATTTCGCTTGGCCGCATGCAAAATGCAAATATTTCCTTATCCAGTTCGTTTAAAGGAGGCAATAAAAAAACGGGGGAAGAAGCAGGCGTAAAACCTGGTGAAAACCCTCCTATAGCCGGTTATACGCCGGACGAATATAATGCCGATATGGCTTATATCAGGAATAATCCGGGCGAATTTGCCGACTTTAATATTCCCTGGTCCATCAATCTTTCATATTCGCTTGCGTATTCCAAACAATTTCTTCAGGGAATTGGTTTTACCAATAATTTTTCGCAGAATGTAAACTTCAGTGGCACTTTAAATATCACACCTAAATGGCAAATGGCCATTAATGGATACTACAATATTTCGCTGGGACAATTAAATCCGTTATCCATGTCCATCTCCAGGGATCTGCATTGCTGGCAAATGTCTATCAATGTTACCCCACTCGGGATTTATCGGTATTTCAGCATCAACATCAGTCCGAAATCGCCGCTACTGCGTGATTTGAAGATAAACAGAACAAGGTCGTTTTATAATGGATTGTGAGTTTATTGCTGAATTGTTTTATTGTTAGTTACAAAAATATAGGCAACAGCAAACAAAGGAATAACGCGGATTCGAAGTTTGCTACAATGTCGCAAAGCAGTTAAAATAATAAACTATTAAGATCTTTAGAGTGGATTCGCTTGTTAGGAAAAACAGGATGTGATTATTTGTTTGTTTGTTGGAAGATTAAATTATTCAATTATTTAATTATTGAATATCGCATATGTCATCAGCACATCAGCAATTGGCTAATCAGTCCATTTTCAAATCAATCCTTTCAGCTTCTCCACCACCAAATCCACTTCTTCTTTCGTGTTGTATTTGCTGAATGAAAAGCGAACGGTTACCTGGTCGCGATTATCACTGATCGCACTGATCACATGGCTTCCCGTTTCTACGCCGGAGGTGCAAGCGCTTCCCCCGCTGGCGCAAATGTTGTTAATATCAAGATTGAAAAGCAGCATTTCTGATTTTTCCGTTTTGGGAAATGCAACGCTCAAAACCGTATATAATGATTTCCCGTGAGGATCACCATTAAAATATATTCCGGGAATAGTTTCTGATAATTTACTTTCCATATAATCCCGCACTTCTTTGATATGGGCACTTTCAGTTTCCATATTTGCAACCGCAAGCTCCAATGCTTTTGCAAATCCCACTATTCCATAAATATTTTCAGTTCCGGCACGCATTCCCCGCTCCTGGCTCCCGCCGTTTACGAAAGGATGAATTTTAATATCCTCATTAATGTAGAGCATACCGACTCCTTTTGGTCCATGAAATTTGTGTCCTGCTGCATTGATAAAATGAACAGGAACCTTGCGAAGATCAATAGGAAAATGGCCAACAGTCTGCACGGTATCGGCATTATAAATTGCGCCATAGTCTTTACAAAGTTCTCCTACCCTTTCAATATCGGTCATCGTGCCGATTTCGTTATTGGCGTGCATTAGGGTAACCAGGCACTTTTCGGTACTTTCTTTTAATAAATTTTCAAGATAATCATAGTCTATCTGCCCGTTTGGAAATACATTGACATAAGATAATTTTATTCCGCAATCTTTGGCAAGATGTTCTACACAATGCAGTGTGGCATGATGTTCAAGGGGAGAAGTGATGATATGTTTACATCCTAAATCACAGACAGCGGCGTTAATGGCAGTATTGGTACTTTCCGTCCCCCCACTCGTAAAAAAAATTTCTGCCGGATGCGCATTTAAAATTTTTGCTACAGATTTTCTTGCACTTTCGATCGCCATTCTTGTTTCTCTTCCATAAGAATAAATAGAAGAAGGATTGCCAAATTTTTCAGTAAAAAAAGGTTTCATTACTTCAAAAACTTCGGGGTCCAAAGGCGTGGTAGCTGCGTTGTCAAAGTAAATCCTCTGCATCTTTAATTACTGAATTATTAAATTATTAAATTATTGCAATGCCGATCAGTCTATCAGCAAATTGGCAAATCAACCATTAACTCATTACCTCATGAATGTCTTTCATGATCTTTTTGGCAATATTTTCGGCTGTAGTTTCAAAATTACTTTCAGAATAAATTCTAAGAATTGGCTCGGTGTTACTCGTTCTTAAGTGGACCCAATCATTACCAAATTCTATTTTCAATCCGTCTTCTGTGTTAATGGGATTATTCTTGTATTTATCTTTTATTTTTTGAAAAATATCTTCCACATCTACACTTTTTTCCAGCGTTATCTTATTTTTTGAAATAAAATAATCGGGATAATTGCTTCTGAATTGTTTGATACTTTTATGCGAATGCGCCAGGTGTGAAAGAAACAATCCAATACCGATCAACGCGTCCCGTCCATAATGAAAATCAGGAACGATAATTCCGCCATTTCCTTCGCCGCCGATTACCGCATTCACTTCTTTCATTTTACACACCACATTTACTTCACCCACCGGCGAGGGAAAGTATTCTCCACCATGTTTGTGCGTAATTTCTTTGAGCGATTTCGTAGAAGACATGTTACTCACGGTATTTCCTTTTCTGTTGGATAAAATATAATCAGCAACAGCCACCAAAGTATATTCTTCACCAAACATGCTTCCATCTTCACAAACGAAGCAAAGCCTGTCCACATCAGGATCGACGGCTATTCCCAGGGAAGCTTTTTGCTTTACCACCTCACTGCTCAGAGCAGTTAAGTTTTTCGGAAGCGGTTCCGGATTATGCTCAAATTTTCCATTTACTTCATCATTGATCACAATCACTTCTTTTACTCCCAGAGCCTTTAATAAAGCAGGAATATATACAGCGCCGGAACTATTTATTGGATCCAGCACAATTTTAAACTTTGCTTTTCTGATCGCTTCCACATCTACCAGGTCGTAATTTAATACAGCTTCAATATGTTTTTGCAAATAAGAATCATCAGCGTGATAAGTTCCTGTTTTATCAACAGTTACAAAATGGAAATGCTCTTTTTCAGCATAAGAAAGCACTTTTTCTCCTGCTTCTGCATTTAAGAATTCGCCGTTCTCATTCAGCAATTTCAATGCGTTCCATTCTTTTGGATTGTGGCTCGCGGTAAGAATAATACCACCGGCAGCGCCTTCTTCCTTCACGGCAATTTCTACAGTTGGAGTAGTAGTTAATCCGAGGTCAATCACATCAAAGCCACATGCCATCAGCGTATTCGCACAAAGGGC
>JAICYZ010000345.1 GCA_025933935.1 Chitinophagaceae bacterium | reverse complement strand
TAAAGCTGCCATCCCTGTGAGTCATTACTGCTCTCGAAGTGCCCTGCACCTGAACAGTAACTCCAACGAGCGGGTTTTGATCTTTTGCAGATACGACCCTGCCGCTGACATTTTGCTGTGCATAAATCGAAAATTGCGCACAAAGTAAAAGCATAACGCACACAGAAAATTGCGTCGTGCGTCTTAGCATGATTTGCGTGGTTTTTGGTTCCATAAATTACAGTTTAATAGAATTATTGAAAAGTTGATAGTGACGATTTTTTAAATTAAGATTATGGCATTATTTGTTCGTTTGCTGCTGGTTCCTCAAATATTCGCGTTGTTGTTTCACATCAGTTTACTGCATTATCCTTTGTCTGAAATGCCGCTAAATGCATGTCACTTTTTAATAAATAACCGTTGGCCAATTCAGTAAATGCAGTGATCTGATCCTGTTTCCATATTTCATCCTTTCCTAATTCTTTCATCATGATTCCGGCAACTTTCGGTGCGAGTTTTTCCGCAAGCTTTGCATCGGTAAACAATACTCTTGTTCTACGGGCAAGAAAATCTTCCACGGTTCTTGCCATTTCATTTCTCACTGCCCAAACAACTTGTGCAGAAATAATATCAGTTTCATCTGATAATGTCGCCGCAAGCGTTGGGTCAGATGCGATTAGTTCATCTATTTTGTAACTGTCCGCGCCGTAGTAACCGAGCGCTCCGTTTAAATTTTGTACAGAATAACCATGTATTTTTAGATCGCTGGTAATACACTTTTTGTTGGGAAGCATATTTCTTCTGATCATTTTAGACAAAGTATCTTCCGCCATTTTACGATACGTTGTCCATTTTCCACCGATGACTGATACAAGGCCGCTATCTGAAATAATTACTTTATGGCTTCTTGAAATTTCTTTTGTTTTCTCATTGCCGTCATCAGTTGCAGCCAATGGACGCAAACCTGCGAATACACTTAAAACATCCTTTTTCTGAGGTTTTTTGGATAAATATTTCCCGGCTGTTTTTAGTACAAAATCGATTTCACTTTCCAGCGCCCTGGGTTCCAGCGAATGATTATTTAATGGAGTATCAGTGGTGCCAATAAGCACTTTATCGTACCAGGGAATGGCAAAAAGCACCCGTCCATCATCGGTATGTGGAATCATGATCGCGTCGTTGCTTTTCAGGAACGATCTATCCAAAACCAGGTGAATTCCCTGGCTTGGCCGGATCAAGGATTTGGAACCGGCATTGTCCATTTTGATAATGTCATCTACGAAAACACCGGTTGCATTCACCACTGCTTTCGCTTTTATATCATAAGTATTTCCGGTTTCTCTATCCAGTACAGTGGCCCCTGAAATTTTACTGCCCGATTTGCTCAATGAAAGCACTTTGCAATAATTTAAAGCCACTCCGCCACGCTCCACGCTCGTTTGTGCAAGGTTTATGGCAAGGCGTGAATCGTCAAAAGTTCCATCATGATACAAAACACCAGACTTTAAAGATTGCCTGTTAATGGTAGGCAACCTTTTGATTAGTTGTTTCTTAGAAATTATTTTTGATTTACCCAAACCCAAACTTCCCGAAAGCCAATCATAAAATGTAAGGCCGGTTGCGTAAAAAATCGTTTTGAGCCATGAATAACAAGGGATGATGATAGATTCGTTCTTTGTTAGATGCGGTGCGTTTTGCAGCAGCAACCCCCTTTCTTTTAAAGCTTCTTTTACCAGGCTGATGTTTCCCTGGGCAAGGTAACGTACACCGCCATGAACCAGCTTCGTGCTACGGCTGGAAGTTCCTTTTGCAAAATCATCCTGTTCTATTAAAATCGTTTTAAAACCCCTTGAAGAAGCATCCACTGCAATGCCCAAACCCGTGGCTCCCCCTCCGATTATCAGCAGGTCCCAGGTAGCTTCATCTTTTAATTCTTTAAGCAATATTTTCCGGTCAAATACTTTCATTACCCGTTATTTCTTTTCACTTTGTTTCATTTTGAATAAAAACGAAATTAAAGACAATAAATTGAAATACAAAGAAAAATATAAGAAAAGCTTAAGAAATAGTTAAGGCGCCTGATGATCAAATGGTTAGAGGCAAAATTTTGTAACTAAAAATTCCTGATGCCGTAGCAATGAAGAAAAGTGGCTTTCAATTAAAACAAATTCGCTTTCTTTATTTAATATTAGTTTCTTTACCTATTTTTGAAAAAACGTATTTCCATGTCAAGTTTAGAACGCCACCAGCAGATAATTGATATCGTTCATTCCAAAGGATACGAAAGTGTAACAAGTTTATGTAAAGCGCTGAAAGTATCTGCCGTTACCATCCGAAAGGATTTAAAACTTTTAGAAAAGTCGAACAAGCTTTTTCGTACGCATGGCGGTGCCAGCAATACAAACCCTTTTACCATTGACCGGAATGTAAATGAGAAAGAAAACATGCAGATTGAGGAGAAAAAAAGTATTGCAAAGAAGGCAGCTGAATACATCACACCCAATGATTCCATCATTATTGCATCCGGAACCACGCTCACCGCTTTGGCAAGAGAAATTATTCCACGACAAAAATTGATTGTCATTACTTCATCGCTCCCGGTAACAGGCGAATTAATTAAACATGCAGATATCGAAATCTTTCAGTTGGGCGGCATTATCCGGCAAAGTTCCTCTTCGGTTGTCGGCAGTTATGCAGAGAACATCTTAAAGGATTTCTTTTGTACAAAGTTGTTCCTGGGGGTCGATGGACTTGATTTTGAATTTGGAATAACCACGAGCAATTCGATGGAGGCGCAGCTTAATAAAAACATGATCCAGGTCGTGCAGAAAGTCATCGTCCTGGCAGATCATACCAAATTTGGCAAACGCGGTTTTAGCCGTATTTGCGGCCTGGATGAAGTCGATGAAATTATTACTGATAAAAATATTTCGCCGGTGATCGTTGAAAAATATTCAAGCCAGGGTATTAAGATTACCATTGCTTAAGAAGTTGAAGGTTGAAGGTTCAATGTGGAAGGTTCAACGTTCACCGTTGACTGTTTCCAGCAAACGAACTTTTATTTCAAATCTTCATTTTCTTTTTTTAATAATGATTTTTATGTTAATTTGCTGTTGAATTATTTCGTTTGTGTTTCATTTGATTACCAATAGTAATAGAAAGAAAAAAGATTTTGAGAAATAATTGGTTCTGCATTTTTAAACCCAAATTAAATTGAATGGAAAAATTGATCTTAACGCTTGACCAGGGAACTACCAGTTCCAGGGCGATTTTGTTTAACAAAAACGGAAAAATCATTTCCCTTGCACAAAAAGAATTTACCCAGATCTATCCAAAACCCGGATGGGTAGAACATGATCCGATGGAAATATGGTCAACCCAGGCATCCGTGATCACAGAAGCCATTCTGAAAGAAAATCTAAAAGCAGAAAATATTGCTGCGATAGGCATCACCAATCAAAGAGAAACAACCGTTATCTGGGATAAAGAAACCGGCGTTCCCATTTATAACGCGATCGTATGGCAGGACAGGCGCACTGCAGAACAATGTGATGAGCTAAAAGAAAAAAAGCTGGATTCAATCATCCGTGAAAAAACCGGGTTGGTTCTCGACGCCTATTTTTCAGCAACAAAGATTCAATGGATATTGAAGAACGTTGCCGGC
>JAICYZ010000279.1 GCA_025933935.1 Chitinophagaceae bacterium | reverse complement strand
TAGTGCGCACTGAAGGAATGAATGTAAGTTCAAATTTTTTAAAAGGAAATGCACCATTAAGAATTGCTCCTCATTCACACGAAAAGATCTTGATCGATCAATCTTTTGAAACGGTTGGTTATCCCGTTTTGAAAGTGAGTGAGGGAAGAAATTCATCGGTAAAAATGACTTATGCAGAAGCCTTATTTGACAAGAATGGCAACAAAGGAAACCGCAATGAGATTGAAGGCAAAACGATCAAAGGTTTATTTGATATTTTTTATCCGGATGGTGAAAAAAACAGGAGCTTCAGTCCGTTATGGATTCGCACCTGGCGCTACCTGGAGCTGGATATCCAAACTGCTGACGATGCACTTATGATCGATGATATTTATGGAATAACCAGTGGTTATCCGTTTGTGCAAAAAGCTACTTTTTCTTCCAGCGATTCTTCATTAAAAGACATTTGGAAAGTTGGTTGGCGCACTGCGAGGTTATGTGCAGGAGAAACTTATTTCGATTGTCCGTATTACGAGCAGTTGCAGTATGAAGGCGATACAAGAATTCAATCGCTTATTTCCTTATACAATACCGGCGACGACAGATTGATGCGTAAGGCGATCAATGATTTTTATATATCAAGAGTGCCGGACGGGCTTACGCAAGGGCGTTTTCCAAGCAGCCGGTTGCAGGTAATTCCGCCTTTTTCGCTTTATTGGGTTTCTATGCTTTATGATTACTGGATGCACCGGCAGGACGATGCTTTTTTGAAGAAATATTTAGATGCAGCCAATCTTGTTTTGAAGTGGTATGAACAGCATGTTGACACCAGCTATCAAATGCTGGGGCCAATGGATTGGTGGAATTTTGTAGATTGGAATGATGCTTTTCCCGGTGGCACACCGGATGGAGCGAACAACGGGCACTCGGCGGTGATTACCTTACAGTATGCTTATACCTTAAGGCAGGCATCTCAATTGTTTGATTATTTTGGCCGCAAAGAAAACAGTGCTCATTATTTAAAATTAGCCAATGTGCTTGCTGAAAATACCCGGCTACATTGTTTTGATAAAACTAAAATGGAGATGGCCAACACGCCGGAAAAAAATACATTCAGCCAGCATGCGGGCATCATGGCAATTTTAGCAGATGCAGTTCCGGCAAATGAGCAAAAGCAGGTTTTGAAAAATATTTTATCTGATACCACATTGAGCCAGGCAACTTTTTATTATCGCTTTTACCTGACACGAGCCATGGTAAAAGCAGGCATGGCAGATTTGTATTATTCTCAATTGACGCCCTGGCGTGATATGCTGAAAAACGGGCTCACCACTTTTGCCGAAAAGCCTGATCCCACACGCTCTGATTGCCATGCGTGGTCTGCAAGCCCTGAATATGATTTCCTGGCCACAATTTGTGGTATTATGCCAGATGCGGCGGGCTTCAAAAGGGTGCGAATTCAACCAGCATTAGGAGAATTAACCAAAGTGAATGGTTCAATGCCGGTAGCAGATGGAATGATAACGGTGATGCTTACACGAAAAGGAAAAAATGGAATAGAAGGAGAAATTTCACTTCCACAAAATGTATCCGGAAGGTTTTTGTGGCATGGAAAAGAAATACCGCTACATGGTGGAAAGCAGAAAATAAATGAGTTGTAACGAAAGAAAGAAGAAAAATTAAAAAAAGGAATTGAGCTTTTTTGTTGATTTATTGTGTTATAAAAAGCACTTTTATCAAAAAGAAAGCTACTTATTTCCAGAACAGAAAACATAAGAAGATGAATTTTTACCGGCGCTAATCACCTATTATTTCCGTTAAAAAAATTATCTTTAATTCAATATGAACCTACTCTGGAAGTACCTGAAACCGCAACGTAATATCATTTTCCTTGCTCTCTTGTCTGCTGCAATCAACCAGGTTTTGTCAATGATCGATCCGATCATTTTTGGTAAAATAATAGACCAATATGCAAAGCCTGCAGTCACTATACCCCAACAGCAATTAATGAAAGGCGTACTTACCTGGCTGGCGATTGCTATCGGTATTGCATTAGTAGCGCGTGCTGCAAAAGCGTTCCAGGATTATTATACAGGTCTTTCCGTGCAGCGTCTTGGCAGGCAGATATTTGATGATGGCTTAAAACAAACCTTGCGTTTGTCTTTTGCAGAATTTGAAGAGCAGCGCAGTGGCGAAACGCTTTCCATACTTCAGAAAGTGCGGACAGACATGCAACGTTTTATGCAGTCGCTTGTCAGTGTTCTCTTTACTTCCATTGTAGGAATTGTTTTTTTACTTTGGTATGCATTTACCAAAAGCTGGCTGCTGATACCGGTTTTTTTTATCGGCGTTTTAGTTCTTGGTGGCCTGACAGGCATGCTTACACGAAAAATAAAAAGTACACAACGTTCTATCAACCGGGAGACGAATACGCAGGCAGGTTTAATTACAGAATCGTTGCGTAATATAGAACTGGTAAAAAGCCTCGGACTTACTTTTCCCGAAATAAGAAGATTAAAAGAAAGAACTCAAAAGATATTTGAACTGGAAATGTATAAAGTGCGAAAAGTGCGTACACTTTCCTTTATGCAGGGAACATTGATGAATCTTTTAAAACAATCCATTTTTTTTATCCTGCTTTGGCTCATCTTTCGCAAAATATTGAGTACCGGCGAGTTGATAGCAATGCAGTTTATTTCCACTTCCATATTTGCCCCTTTGCAGGAGTTGGGAAATATTATTTTGCTTTATCGTGAAACAGAATCTTCACTTACAAACTTCGATGCACTGATGCAAAAGCCTGTTGAAGAAAAACCAAAGAATGCAATAACCGTTGGGATTTTATATACCTTAAAATTCGATAAGGTTGTTTTCCGGCATAAATCTTCTCCCGATAATTCGATAGATAATTTGACTTTCGAAGTGAAGCAGGGAGAAACGATCGCATTTGTAGGCCCCTCAGGAGCAGGGAAATCCACTCTTGTAAAATTGCTGGTCGGATTATATCAACCGACCAGCGGGGATATTTTATTTAACGACATCAGCTACCGCTATATTCATTACAACGCTTTCCGGAGAGAAATTGGATTCGTAACACAGGATACACAATTATTTGCAGGAACGGTAAAGGAAAACCTGCTGTTTGTACAGCCAAATGCAAGCGATGACGCTATTGCAGAAGCACTGGAAAAGGCTTCGTTTACGGCTGTAATGGAACGCTCCCGCAAAGGCATTTATACCCTGCTCGGTG
The DNA here is from genome assembly GCA_025933935.1 of Chitinophagaceae bacterium. GTDB lineage: Bacteria > Bacteroidota > Bacteroidia > Chitinophagales > Chitinophagaceae > Ginsengibacter. The sequence goes on along the minus strand of JAICYZ010000279.1, from coordinate 1,716 downwards.
AAAGCGGAATGAAGCTTTCAGGCGGTGAAAGGCAAAGGCTTTCTATTGCCCGGGCGCTAATCCGTAATCCTCAATTGCTCATTTTTGATGAGGCTACTTCTGCATTGGATTCATTAACTGAAGAATCCATAACTGCAACGATCCGTGGATTAGCGAATCATGAAGAGCGCATTACCATCCTCATAGCACACCGGCTTTCGACCATCATGCACGCCGATAGAATTTATGTTTTGGAGAAAGGAAAAATATCGGAGACCGGCAGCCATACTGATTTATTGGAAGCTAAAGGATTATATTATGCGATGTGGCGGCAGCAGGTAGGGGAGAGAAGGGCGTCATTTGCATGAAAACAACAAAGGGTGAAATTCACCTAAATAATATAAAAATCCGCAACTCTCAGAAGCAAAAATTATGGTACATTTAAATTCAAAAATTAAATGAAATGAAAAATGTAATCAACTGGTTCGAAATTTATACTTCAGATTTCGACAGGGCAAAAAAATTTTATTCAGATGTTTTTCAGGTCGAATTTACTGATGTTCCAATGGGAAGCGACAATCATCCGGATATGAAATATGCTACTTTTCCCGGCGATGGCAATTCATGGGGTGCAAGCGGCGCATTGGTTAAAATAGATGCAGCAAAGCCTGGTATTGGCGGTACGTTGGTGTATTTTATGACCGATGAAATTACTTCGGAATTAGGTCGGGTGGAAGCAGCCGGTGGTAAAATCATCCGTTCAAAGCAGAACATTGGAGAATTTGGTTTTATCGCCTTGATAGAAGATACCGAAGGAAATATGATTGGGATGCATTCAATGAAATAAGAAGGTTTAAAATGATCGTGCAGTAAAAAGAAAACCGAAAAAAGTTTTCCGACACTTTATTGATTTTCTACGATGTCTTCTATAATTTTTACCGCATGTTCTCTTGAATTTTCGATGAAAAGCCGGTGTGTGTTCATGCCACCGCAGATAACCCCTGCGAGGTAAATTCCTTTTACGTTTGTTTGGTAATTGCTTTCATTGTAATCTGGTTTGCAAACATCATCGTCAGAAATTTTAATTCCAGCGCTTCTTAAGAATTGAAGATTGGGCTGATAACCCGTCATAGCAATTACCCAATCGTTAGGAATTGTCACAATTCCTTCGGGTGTTTTTATATCCACTTCATGTTCTCTGATTTCTTTTAATTCAGAATTAAAATAGGCTTTTATTGAACCTTCTTTTATGCGGTTGTCAATGTCCGGTTTCACCCAATATTTTACCCGCTCACTTATTTTATCCCCACGAATTACCATCGTTACTTTTGCTCCTTTACGCCAGGTTTCCAAAGCGGCATCAATAGCAGAATTAGCAGCGCCTACAACCACTACATTTTGAAAAGCATAAAAATGAGGATCATCGTAATAATGTTTCACTTTTGGAAGATCTTCACCTTTTACATCGAGCAAATAAGGGATGTCATAGAAGCCTGTTGAAATGATTATATTGGAAGTTTTATATTCGGCCTTTGAAGTTTTTATTTTAAAATTTTTGCCGGACTTTCTTACTTCAGTTACTTCTTCAAACAAATGGATTTTTAAATCGAATGAAGTGACGATTCTGCGATAATATTCTAAAGCTTCGCTTCGCGTAGGTTTATTATTATTACTTACAAATGGTACGCCGCCAATTTCCAGGCGTTCACTTGTACTGAAAAAAGTCATGTTTACCGG
>JAICYZ010000328.1 GCA_025933935.1 Chitinophagaceae bacterium | reverse complement strand
AAGTTTTATCATCATTTTTTATAACAAATAAATCCGACTGGTCTCCAAAGTCAGGCCCGATCTGCTCTATACGCTCCATCATATCATCAAAATCAATTTTTATTTCGGGTTTTGGTGGCGCCGTGCTTTTTGCTGTTTCTGATTCTTTCTTTTCCTGTAATTTCTTAAGATTTTTCTTTTTTGTTTCTTTTTTTGTTGTATCAATTTTCGGTTCTTCTTTCTTTTTTACAAATAAAGAATCAAACATATCAGAGCGGTAAGGTTGTTCAATTTTTTGTAAAGGCATGCGATACATCTTTTCATTTTCAGCGCCATAAGGATAAGAAGGATGCGTTCTGTCTGAAATGAAATAAATATATTTTCCATCAGGCGACCAGAAAGGATTTGATTCCGTAACCCCTGTGTTGGTAATATTGAATATTTGTTTGTCTGCCAGGCGATAAAGAAAAATATCCTGCTCAAAATTGCGATGAGCAGTATACATTACGTATTTATCATCGGGAGAAAAATAAGGAGTTGAATTTTCCAACCCCCAGATTTCATCTGTTACAATCGGAGTTGCATGCATCGTTTTCAAGTCAAGAATACGCACTTCATTGGAGCCACACAAATACACCGCTTTTGTCTTATCGCCGTTAAAAGTAAAGCTGCGACTGTTTTTAGGATCGTCAGTGATTCGTTTTTCCGGTTCGTCACCTTCTACATTTTTTGTAAAAACATTCTCAAATCCTTTCAAAGTTTGTCCATATAATAATGTTTTATTGTCTTTTAACCAAAACACTTCTATCACTCTTTCCTGCGGCACTGTTTTTATTTCGCGAATAAATTTTCCTTTATTATCTGATACAAATAATTTTCCACGCGACACAAATGCTAATTTTTTTCCATCGCCAGATAAATCAAAACTGGAAATATTTCCACTCACATCCATGTCCTGGAATGTAGATAAAGTATTGTTTTTATACACCTGCAAAGGAATTTTTTCTGATTGTTTTGTATTGATGTTATAAGAGAATAATTGAAAGTCTTTTTCAAACACCACTTTATCTCCCACAGCATCTACAAAAGGATTGAAGATGGAGGTTTCAAAATTCGTCAGCTGAGTTTTTTTACCATTTACAAAAGTGTATAAATTATATTGGCCGTTTGCTTCATCAGAAACAAAATAAATATTTCCGTTTTTATCAACACTTGCCCACATGTCTTTCCCTTTCCAATCAGTGTATTGCTTGTATTTTTTGGTAGCAGGATTATAGGATTGAATATCCGGATTGTACGGGCCTTTATATCCAAGACGATTTGCAAAAAAAGAACTTTCAAAAGTATCATCAAAAAATATTTCGCCTGTAACCGGGTCTTCAAAAGCATTGTGTGTGTAATCGAAATTATCATTGCTGAAAACGCGCAAAGGCGTGCCACCATTGATATTTACTTTATAAGTTGACATCCGGTTATACCGGTTTGAAGTAAAATAAATATACTTACTATCCCACGACCACGATTCCACATTATCATTTCCTGAATGAAAAGTGAGCCGTTTTATTTCTCCGCCATTTAACGGCATGAGGTATATATCATAGTTACCAAACTGCGAATTACTAAATGCCAGCCACTTGCCATCAGGAGAAACACGTGGATTGGTAGCAATTCCCTGCATAGCAGTAATTCTCATAGATGTACCACCACCGGATGCAGATTTCCACAAATCTCCATCATAACTATAGATCAATGTCTGTCCATCCGGTGTTAGAGTTGGATGAGAAGCAAAATATGGATTTGCATTTTGGGCTAATATGGATGTCTGCAAACAAACGATTGCAACAAGCAGTAATAGAAATTTTTTCATTTAAATAAATTGGAAAGATTTATAAGCAAGAAGTAAAAAATAAAAATAGTAAAAAAGATTCGCTGCGTTTCAAAAAAATGATGAATGGAATTTTACCTTATTGGTTGGTTTACTGATTAGCGGCTATTGCTTGATTTTTTTTCCTAAATTTATAGACTTCAAATATTCATTATTATGGAAAAAATTCAAATTCTTTCTATTGGCCGCGATCCGCTATTGCTACAAAAATTATCCACTTTTATCAACGAGAATCCACAATGGCAAAGCACTGCCACTGTTGATGATGAGACGGCTATAGAGCTTTTTCATCAACAGAAATTTCATATCATTTTGTTGATTGATGAGATTGAAGGTGAATCAGAGAAAAAATTGAATTCTCTTTTTTCTTTCAATAATCCTGATCTTATTTTTATAAAACATGTAGGTGATTCTACTGAAATACTTGCAGAAGAAATCCAGGAAGCATTGGATAAAAGAAAGAGACCGTTGAATATCGTCGATGATATTTTCAAGAATAATAAAGAAGGATAAATTTACATCTTATTCCAATTCTTCATCTGAAAACGATTGATTACTCAGATTGATCATGCTTCCCATCAGATCTTTAAACTCTATTTTTCCTTCCAGCACTTTTTTGCTGATCAAAGAAAAAGTAGATAGCCCGTGTAATACAAACTCCATTAATAAAGCATTTTCTCTCGCATTCGCATTGGAAAAATGTTTTTTTACCAAACCATAAAGGCCATCCACTTTATAAAGCAACTGAATTTTATCATCATCCTTCAGATCGAAGGAAATGTTCAGTTGATTTCCGGCATCAAACCAACGGGTAATTGCTTTATACGGATTTTCTTCAACAACGGATTCTCTTGTTTTTCTTTTTTTATAACTCTCAGGATTGGGGAAATATTTTACGAACTGTGTGCGAATGGCTTTTTGCAATAAATTATAAGCAACCTGGTAAGGCCCTTCCTGTTCACCTTCATAAACCAGTTCTATTTTTCCGGTAATGGATGGAATAATTCCCGTCAGATCGCTTATCCAAACCTGGGTTTCTTTTTCCTTATTCCTGATCGCCCGCCTTTCTGCAGCACTTACAGCATTTTCGAAAGCAGAGATTGTAAGCCTGGCAGATACCCCGCTTTTTTTATCTACAAATTCACTTGCCCGCGCTTCAAATGAAACCTGCTCAATCAAACGCTTAACCAAATCGCTTACCTGCACTTTTTTTACCTGGTCGCTGTGCACGGTTGCTTCCTGTTCAGTAATGTAAAGAGAATTTTCGAGTGTTGTTGGATAATGTGTAAGAATCTGGCTTTCAATTCTGTCTTTCAGCGGAGTAACAATAGCGCCACGATTGGTATAATCTTCCGGATTTGCAGTAAATACAAACATAATGTCCAAAGGCAATCTTAATTTGAAACCACGAATTTGCAAATCTCCTTCTTCCAAAATGTTGAATAAAGAAACCTGGATTCTTGCCTGCAAATCAGGCAGTTCATTGATCACAAAAATCCCGCGGTTGCTTCTTGGAATAATCCCATAATGGATCACTCTTTCATCAGCATAACTAAGTTTTAAATTTGCCGCTTTAATCGGATCAATATCGCCGATCAGATCGGCAACACTTACGTCGGGAGTAGCTAATTTTTCTCCATACCTGTCTTTGCGATCAAGCCAGCTAACTGGCGTATCATCACCTTTTTCTTTTACCAAATCACGAGCATATTTGCTCAAAGGTTTGAAGGGATCGTCGTTCACTTCGCTACCTTCAACCACTGGAATATATTCATCGAGCAGATCGATCATTTGCCGTGCCATACGGGTTTTTGCCTGCCCGCGCAATCCTAAAAACAAAATATTATGACGCGATAACAAAGCTCTTTCTGTGTCGGGAATTACCGAATCTTCATAACCGATGATTCCTGGAAAAGTGATCTCTTTTTTGCCAATTTTCTTTATCAGATTATCCCTTAATTCTTCCTTGATGGATTTTGGTCTGTAATTAATTTCTTTTAACTGGCCGAGGGTTTTTATATTTTCGATGTTCATTTTTAATTTTTCTCTT
>JAICYZ010000018.1 GCA_025933935.1 Chitinophagaceae bacterium | reverse complement strand
TGCGAATTAACTCCGGTACCCATATCCACCACTTTGGCCAATCCCAAAAAGAAAAATATCCATTTAGATTCAAGATACGCTGGCTTCAATTTAAAAGTAGTGACAGCATCTGAATAATTTAACCAAACAAGTAAAAAAATCCCAAGAGAAGCAATTAGCAAATTAATTCCCGATCGCTGGTAAATTAAATTGATTTTATCATAATCTTTATCTTTCCAGGCTTTGGATAAAACAGGTATAGACGCAGCAACAGCACCCCTTTGCGGCGCCTGTATCAATCCGGATACGACAAATCCAAGGTAAAATATTCCCGTCGCTGCCATTCCCCATAGAGACATGATGATAATGCTGTCAATAAATGTCGCAATGGTATAAATAGTGCTTCCGACGTAAATGAGCGAAGCCATAGATACCATTTTTTTATAAAATTTTTTGGTAACACGACTGATGCTGAAGGTGATGTAAAACTCTTTTTTCCACGCGAGATAAAACAACAGTACAAGCGCCACAACTCCATAAGTAAAGGCATAGATTTTTATGAACGTATCGAATGTGTGGATGAGTTTGAAACTTAGAAAAAAGATAAGAATGAGCGTAAGTAACCTGAATAATAACTCGCGGAGAAAAGTAGTAAAAATGGACTTGCGAATGTTCCAGGCAAAGACTTCAAACATAGAAAACAACAGGATTGAGAAACCAAAGGGAAAAACCCAATAATAGTATTGAATAAATTCAGGAGAATTTCCACTGAACTTGCGGATCACAAAATCTTTAAATACAATGCCAACAAGGATTACAAAACAAAAGCCAATAATACTTACCAATAAACTCCACGTTAGAAGGTCATTTTTTTTCTTGGGCAAATTATCATTGTAATAAGGATAAAATTTATAAACAACTGAAACCATTCCAAGATTAGCAAAAGCAAACATCAGGTTTCCAACAGCAATAAAAACATTTGTGAGACCATATTCTGCCGGCGTGAATACCGAGCCCTGTCGTGTAAAGAGATAGGTATTTACAAACCCAATCACGAATCCGCCATACACAAAAATGGTTGAAATAATACTTTGCTTCCGTACCTGCGACATAGAAAAAATTAAGCGCCTAAATTAACGGTAAATATCTTCTTTACCATATTCGATTTTTATAAACGCAAATACGTGATTCTTTTATAATTATTACTTTCGCACAGTGAAAAAATATCGCGGCTACTTTTTATATTTCTTATACTGGATTTTATTTTTCGCCATTGCAAAAATTACTTTTTTACTTTATCATTTGCATCTTGCAAAAACATTAACGACTGCGGAAACTTTCAAAATATTCCTTTATGGATTGAGGATGGACGCGTCTTTTGCAGCTTATATCTGCATATTTCCGTTTCTTTTATTTTTTATAAAATCCGTTGCACGAAATCTTCGGATCAATAAAATCATCAGGATCTATACAACTGTTTTGATTGTCATTATTACTTTTTTAATTACTGCCGACCTCGAATTGTACAATGCCTGGGGCTATAGAATGGATGCCACTCCGCTCCAATATTTTAAATCGCCGAAGGAAATGGGCGCTACCATTTCTTCAGCACCACTCTTTCTTTTATTGCTGATTTTTATTTTTCTCGTTGCGCTGTTTATTTTTATTTATAAAAAATACTTTAATTTTTTTATCGAAAGAAATCAAAAAGTATTTCACCTCTATGATGTTTTTATTTCGCTATTTCTCATTGCAGTACTCTTTATTCCGATTCGTGGCGGCATTCAAAAAATACCGATGAACATCAGCGATGTTTATTTTTCTGAAAAAATATTTGCTGATCATGCAGCCATTAACTTGCCGTGGAATATGATGTTTTCAATTTTAAACATGCACAATAAACAAAATCCTTTTGATTATTTCCCGGAAGAGAAAGCAGAAAGATTAGTTGGCGAATTATACAACACGGGTCAAAAGAAAATCCCTTCCATTTTATCTGTAAAACATCCCAATATCATTATTGTTATTTTAGAAAGTTATACTGCAAAATGGGTTGGCTGTCTTGGCGGAGTTCCAGGTGTAACACCAAACCTCGACAGTATTGCAGCGAATGGATTGTTGTTTACAGATATTTATGCAGCAGGCGACAGAAGTGAAAAAGGGCAGGTAGCTGTTTTGAGTGGCTATCCAAACCAGGCCATCACTTCTATTATTAAGACACCTACAAAAACGCGGCATCTTCCCTCTATCAATCAGGCACTTGAACCGCTGGGTTATCATTCAAGTTATACTTATGGCGGTGAACTTGAATTTGCAAATATTAAATCTTATCTCATCAATATCGGAATCGATAAACTGGTCGATAAATATTCATTCCCGGTGACAGAAAGAACCACTTCCTGGGGCGTTCACGATCAATATGTTTTCAACCGCTTTTACCAGGACATTCAAAAAGAGCAACAACCATTTTTTGCTGCCATGTTTACACTCAGCAGTCATGAACCGTATGATGTTCCGATGAAGCCAAAATTTTCCGGAAAAGATGAAACCACTCTTTTTAAAAATTCCGTTTATTATACCGATAGCATCGTTGGTCATTTTATACGCACTTTCAAAAACGATCCTTTATGGAAAAACACCTTGATCGTTTTTGTCGCCGATCATGGTCATCCGCTGCCAGGACATGATCCCAACGATCGTCCTTCGAAGTTTCATATTCCATTAATTTTTTCCGGCGGAGCATTAACGATGAAAGGAAAGATAAACACCATCGGTTCACAAACCGATATTGCCACAACTATTTTAGACCAGCTCAATTTACCAACTGATAAATTTAAATGGGGAAAAGACCTGCTGGATTCTTTTGCGAAACCATTTGCTTTTTATTGTTTTAATAATGGCTTTGGATTCGTGACTCCAAAAGGTACTGAAACAATGGATAATGTTTCAAAAAAACCAATCTACACATCGCCTGGTTTTGATACTTCCCAAATAAAATATGGCAAGGCATATATGCAGTTTTCTTACCAGGATTTTTTAAACAGATAGGGCAACTGGCTTGTGCAACCGGCGATAAAAAAATGCCAGTAAAATACAAATAACTGCCATCAGATACCAAAGGATTCTGAAACTAAAATATTCAGCTATCAAAGAACCGGCGAAAGGACCAACGGCCTGCGCAGAAGCCCACGCAACTGTGAATAACGCAGCATATTGACCACGGTTATTTTTTTGCGCGCGTCCAATCCACCAGGCATTCATAAATGGCATGGAAAATATTTCTCCAAAAGTGAGAAATACCATTGCAATAAGAGCAATTGTTGCATTGTTCAGATGCCCGAGGTTCAGCAGTAAAAAAGAAACGGACACAAGCAACATTCCGCTGGAAATAAAATGAAGTGAAGGCCTTTTTCCTTCTAAAGTAAATATGGTGATCATTTCAAAAACAGCAATAATAATTCCATTCAAGGCCATTATAATACCAATAAAAAAAACACTGAGGTGAAATTTTTCTTTGAAAAAAACAGGTATTGTTGTAAACATCTGAAAGAAACAAAAAGCGAAAATAAAAGTGAGCAAAATAAAAGCAACGTATGTGCGGTCTTTATAAGCAGAATCAACAATTATATTTTTTTCCTTACTGATTTTTTCTGTTGATGAATTTCGTGTAGGCGATAACGTTATATACAATAAGATCGCTGCGGACATGTTTGAAAAACCATCAACCCAAAACAACAAGTGATAATTAAAGCTCGCCAGCAATCCTCCCAAAGCACCTCCTACAGCCCAGCCAATGTTAATGGAAAGACGGTTTAATGAATAAGAACGTGTTCTGTTTTCTTCTTTGCTGTAATGTGCAATGGCAACAGTATTTGCCGGCCGGAAAGATTCATTCAACATCGCAAGAAAAAAAGTAGTAACACAAATTGAATTGTATGAATGCATTTGCCCCAAAACAATAAACATAACGCCGCCGCCTAAAAGCGCAGTTAATTGTACATAATAATATCCGATGCTGTCTACCAGTTTTCCACCAATCAACGCCCCGGTAATCGCACCTAAACCGAATATGCTCATTACAAAACCAGCCTTTCCAATTGAAACTCCAAATTGTTGTGTAAGATACATCGTCATAAATGGCACAACCATCGTTCCCATCCTGTTTACCAGCATCACAAGCGAAAGCCACCATGTGCCGGAAGAGAGGCCGCCATAAGCTTTTTTATAAAGAGAAAAAGCGCGTGTAATAATCATACTTGTAAATAGAAAATGAAGATACGATTGAATCGGTTTCAGTAAAACAACAAATAAATGCCTTTTATATTTTTCAGAACAGTTGCAGTACGGGCACAAAAAAATCCATTTCATTTTTGATATGAAATGGATTTTCAAATTTTATTTCCGCTAATTATTTATACATGATCTCATAATATTCATCCACCATCCTGTTGCTATCAAAAGCGAACTGCACGTCTCTCATTCCATTTTTTACAATCTGACGCCAGGTATCTCTGTCATTGTAGTATAACGGTAATATCTCGTTTTCAAGAATTTCGTAAATTTTATTGAGGTCATAATTATCCTGTTCCTCCACGTGCATATTCATGTAATCTGCTGGCGGAACTACAAAACCATTATTACCATTATTTACAAATTCACAAATCCAACCATCATTGGTGCTCAAATTCACCGCGCCATTCATGGCAGCGGTCATCCCGCTGGTACCGCTTGCTTCACGCGGCACTCTTGGATTGTTTAACCAAACATCGGCTGATTGCTTTAACCGTTTACTCAAAGCGAGTTCATAACCGGTACAAACCGCTACATTTTTATATTGTTTGCTTAAACTCACCAGGTGGTTAAAGTCACTTATCGCAGGATAATCAAGCGGGTACGGCTTTCCCGCCCAAATGATTTGCACCGGGTATTTCGGATTGTTCAATAATGCTTCAAACCGGTTGTGATCCCTTGTAATTAATTCCGCTCTTTTATATCCTGCAAATCTCCGTGCCCATACAATCGTGAGAACATTTGGATCCATAAGCTTTCCAGTCTGATCTGCAACAATTGCCAAGCCTCGAAGTTTTAAATGTCTTTTACGATCATCGAACCAATCATCATTATTTTCGAGACTTGCACGATACAATTGTTTATCGGCCCAATAGCGCCAGTTTTGCGCGTTTGTGATGGCTCTTATTTCACAAATGCCATCATATTTATTCCACATTTGCCGGCTCACCTCACCATGCAGTTGGGATACACCATTCGCAAGATGGGCAAAACGCAATGCAGCCAGCGAATGATTAAAAAGATCATCAGTCATTCCGGTTAATTCGCGCACTTTTTCCAAAGGCATTCCGCAGAAATAACTCATTTTTTCGCAGAGATAAATATCATGTTTTTCATTGCCAGCTTCCTCTGGAGTATGGGTTGTAAAAACCATACGTTTTTTTACATCTTCAATATTTCCGAATTTTTTATACAAATAAAAGGCAGAACTTACTGCATGCGCTTCATTTAAATGATAGAGATCCGGATTGTAATTCATGATATCAAGAAGCTTCGCACCTCCTATACCAAGTAAAATAAATTGCGCCATTTTCGTTGCTGCATTTCCATCATATAGCCGGTGTGAAATGGTTTGTGAGACGTAATCATTTTCCGGATCGTTTGTGCTCAACAAAAACAAAGGTGCCGTATTAAATGTTCGAGGATTGAGGTAAAGAACCTTTACCCAAACAGGATGATCGTGTATGTCAATCTGGAACCTGATTCCGGTTTCTTCGAGAAAATTGTATATTTTTTCTATCCACACAACTTTCAGTGTCTGATCCTGGTTTCTTGCCTGGTCGTAATATCCTTCTTTCCATAAAATCCCTATTCCGATGAGATTCTGCCGCAATTCATAAGCACTTCTCAAATGCGATCCGGATAAAAAACCAAGTCCTCCACTATATATTTTTAATGGTTGATCTATTGCATATTCCATAGAGAAATAAGCAACTTTTTTTTGATATCGTTCATTTATTTCATACGGTATCACGTAATTTTCAAAGCTCATATTAGCCAAAAGTATTTTAATTGAGGGCGCAATATAAACGGAAAAAGTAAGAAAGTTATTGTTTTTAATAACTTAATGTGTAATTTTTACACACATTTGAAGAGACCACATTTATAACATCGGCTGAATCAATGTCAAAGCATTTCCAAGACTTTCAGACGGTAACAGAACAAACAATGAAGATTTCTTTTTTCTTTCGTAAGGGCATCAATGATTCGATTCTTTCAGAAATTTTTGATTCAGCAAAAGAACCTGTGGAATAAGCATCTGCTGTTCATCATTTACAATTATATAATCACACAAACTCAATTTTTCATTCTCATCCATTTGCAATTTTATGCGCGCTTCCACGTCAGCAGCCGCAACATTATTTCGTTTCATGGTTCTTTCAATTCTTAAAGAAAGCGGAGATTTTACACCAATCACCGCATCGAGAAATTTGTGAGAACCACTTTCAAAAATTAATGCTGCTTCTTTTATTATGTATGGTGCAGTTTGCAAATCCATCCACCGGTTTGCATCTTTAATAGTAGCAGGATGAACCAGAGAATTTAAAAGATTAATTTTATTTCGATCGTTGAAAACCTGTGCAGCAAGGTATTTGCGGTTTAGGATTCCATTTAAATAAGATTGTTCACCGAATGATTTAATAATATTATTTTTTAATTCTTCATCTTCATTCATCAATCTCCTGGAAGCATCATCAGAACTATAGACAGGAATGCCGAGCACATTAAAAATGTGGGCAACGGTGCTTTTGCCACTGCCAATTCCACCAGTCAGTCCTATCCGAAGCATGATTTCTGATTTTGAATTTGTAATTAGAATTTCTGATCTAAAATCTTAGAAACAGCAAATCTAAAAAATGAAATGTACGAAGCCCGGTATAAAGTTATATCGTACTTCGTACATCAATTTTCTACATCCTGAACTTTAATTATTTTATCGGCGCCGGAGTCTTGTTCAGATTGGCAGTCATTTCCATACTTACCGCGCTTTTTTCCATTTTAATATAAGAGCCGGGATTCACTTCCAGCATGAAAGTGCCGTCATCATTGATCTTATTGATGGTACCATGAATACCGGCAATTGTTACTACTTTATCTCCTTTCTGCAAACCTGTCATAAACGTTTTTTGCTGTTTTGCTTTTTTTGCCTGCGGCCGGATCATAAAGAAATAAAACACAAGGACCATCAGACCTAAAAATACAAATTGAAATCCACCGCCACCTTTTCCTCCTTCGCCTAACATTAAAAATACTGTTGCTAAATTCATACTGTTTGTTTTGTTGTTTTGTTTGCTGCTTCGCAGCGGTTAAGAAATTTATTTATAAAATATTATTTTTTAGAAACTACTTCTCCTGTTAATAACAAAACAGGAAATGAGGGATAAGCGTTGGATATTACCGTAACTGTTTTATGTGTCGGCCCTACCCTTCCTTCGCTGTTGAAAACTACTTTTAAAAATCCCGTTTCACCAGGTTTCACGGGCTCTTCCGGCTTTTCCGGAACAGTACAACCACAACTGGCTGTTGCCGAAGAAATGATTAAGGGTTTGCTGCCTGTATTTTTAAAACGATAATTATAAATTACTTTTTCGCCATCAGTTACTTTTCCAAAATCATATACCGAATCAATCATTTGTACGGTAGTGGTGTCGTTGAAATGAGGCTTCATTTCTGCCTGCATATCCTGTCTGTATTTTTCATTCCGGATGTTGCAGGAAGCTAAAATTGCCGCCAGGCAAATGAAGAGAAATATTTTATTTGAATGATTTTTTTTCATCGCGCGAAGGTATTATAAAGTACTGTTTTTATAATTGGTCTTATGGATTTTATTTTGGGTTAACAGTTCCCTGTGAATATTGTCCAGAATACCATTTACAAAATGACCGCTTTGTTCTGTGCTGTATTCTTTTGCCAGGTCGATATATTCATTGATGGTGACTTTGGTAGGAATTGTTTCAAAATACAGTAATTCGCAGATGCCCATTTTGATGAGGATCATGTCAAGCAATGCAATTCTTTCCGAATCCCAATTTTTCAATTTTGGCTTTATTAATTCCAGGCAATATGCATCTTTATCAATCGCCGCGTTCAAAAGATCAACAGCAAATTTCATCTTCTCCTCCCCGACCATTTCATCAAAATTAAAAGAAGCGGGTTTTTGAAGAAATTTGGCCATCAAAAGAATCATCATTTCGGCATCATCATCCCAGTGAATGAATTTTTCCTCTATATCACTCAGAAAATATTCATCAGGAATCATAAGATCAGAAAAAATAAATTCCAGGATATTTTTTTCTGATTTTTTATCACGTGATTGTGCAGTAATATATTCTTTATATTCAGAAGATTTGATCAAAGCAAAATAACTTTTCCTAATCAGTTCGTCATTGACCAGGTATTTTATTTTAAACTTTTCTACCGATTTCTGAAATGATTTATTTTCATCAATTTCCCATACCAACTGGTTTCCGGCAATTTTGGTATTTACCTTCAAATCTCCTTCAGTTGGTAAATATTTTTGTGATTTTTGTAACGCATCTTTTTCTGCATATCGGGCAACTTCAAGGATATAATACACCAGGAACGTAAACAGTTGCTGGGAATTTTCCAACTTCTTTCGCAGGATTTGAAGCGGTTCTCCGGGACGCGTTTCTTTATTCATAGATTCAATACTGTAAAGCGTTTGCATCACTTTTACCCGGATATTTCTTCTGCTTAACATGTCTTAAGAACTTGTTTTTTTGGGCTGCGAAGATAATTTAAAATGCGTAGAAATCCCGCTCTTAAACCGACTGGAAAAGTACTAAGCGGCTGCTGCGGGGAAAATAAAAATCGAGGATATTTATTGCTTTACTGATAAAAGCGCTCCAAGCTTCTGATTGGCCGCCTTGATAGCCACTTCTCTAAGCTTGGAAAACTTCTATAACAGTTTTTTCAATATCCTGCTATTTCCCTTCCTTATTTTCTCATCCATCACCCTTTTAAAAAGATCACCTTTTTTTTCTATCCGCTCCAGCATCGTATGTATATCATACTTTTTCGGATCCAGTCTTTCATTGATCTCTTTCCATTCCAATGGCGTAGAAACTGTAGGAGTTGCAGCGGGCCTCACACTATATGCGGCAGCGACGGTATCAGCTTCATCGTTTTGATTTGGATCAATGTACAATTTATCGCCACGACTTGAAACGGTAATTTCTGTTGTCGTAATTTCGGGTAACAAAAGATTAATTTGCTTGCAAATTTCTTCCGCAATCTTTCTTGCCTCAGGAAAAGAAAATTTTTCACAAGGAATAAAAAGATGCATGCCTGTTTTACCTGAGGTTTTGGGAAACGCTTTTAATTTTAATTCGTCAAAAATCTCTTTCGAAGCCAGGGAAGCCTGAATCACTTTTCCGAAATCATCATCACTGGGGTCCAGGTCGATAATGATAAAATCCGGTTGCAGGTAATTTTCAATCGTTGATGTCCAGGGATTGACATCTATGCAACCAAGGTTTATCATATAAAGTAACGAAGCTTCATCATTACAAACGAGATAATCTATCGTATTCCGCTTTCCCTTTTTGGGATGTTTTCTAGGCGTAGTAAAGGTTTCAGCCCAATTCGGCTGATTGCCTTCCATGTCTTTAATATAAAATCCTGGCAATGTTGCCTTAATATTTTTGATATGTAATGATTCAGGCCGATTTTTTAAATAAGGCAGAATGTAAGCTGAAACAGCATGATAATATTGGATAAGATCAGCCTTTGTAATTCCTTTCCACAGCTCTTTTTCAACATTGGTAAGCATTACTTTTTTTCCATCAATCATCACGGAATCTTCGCTGGTTATTTTTTCATTTTTTATCAATTTCCAGTTGCTTTCTTCTGTTGCTTTTATTTCTTCGTTCGCGGTGTTCTTTTCTGTTGACTCCTTTTCATCCGTTTGATCTTCCACTTCATCCGTTTGATCTTCCACCTGATTCAGCGGAACCGGTTTTTCTTCAACAACCTGCTCCGGCTTTTTATCTTCCCTAAATCCGAGGAATATAGCTGGCTTCCTGATTTTGCCAGAACTTGTATAAGTAGCAAATTTTATATTCGCTACTAATTTGGGTTTTACAAAATGAACTTTTCTGTCTGTATCCACTTTGTTGAAAAATGGGCTTTTTTTGATTTCAATCGGTTCTAATTTTTTGATGATCTTTTCTTTTTCTCTTCCTTTGTAACCACCACCCGCATGCCCCTGGTAAATTAATTTTCCATTTTCATAATAACCAAAAAGCAGCGAGGCAAACGGAGACGCGCTGTCTGATTCCGTCCAGCCGCCAATTACAAATTCTTGTCTTTTTTCGGTTGGTATTTTCAACCAATCATTGCCGCGTTTTCCCGGTTCATATTTACTGTTTTTTCTTTTTGCAACGATGCCTTCCATTTCCTGTTTTTTCATCA
This sequence comes from Chitinophagaceae bacterium, assembly GCA_025933935.1. Classification (GTDB taxonomy): domain Bacteria; phylum Bacteroidota; class Bacteroidia; order Chitinophagales; family Chitinophagaceae; genus Ginsengibacter. Next base: position 16,333 of record JAICYZ010000018.1, on the reverse strand, counting down.
ATTCGAACAACTGAACTCCTTGATCAAAATCGTCGCTGTATTTTATTACGTCATTGAAATTAATTACAGCGGAAAGAATTTTTTTTCGTTCTGTCAATAGAAGGTTCATTAAATTATATCCTTTATACCAAAGAAGATCGAACGTATAAAATACCAAAGGATCCTTTCCATTATTCTTTTGCAAAGCATCAAAATCTGGCTTGCCTTCTTCATTTAATGCGACCAGTTCACCATCAAGAATCACATCGTAATCCAGAGCTGACAACGCTTTTACAACGGGCGAATATCTTTCTGTATAATCCAAACCACTTCTGGAACTTAAAACCACTTTTCTATTTTGCAAATAAGCAATGATCCGAAATCCGTCTAATTTTACTTCATATAAAAAATCAGGATCATCAAATGGTTCTTTTATCAGAGTGCACAACATCGGTTTTATCCCTGATAAAAATTTTGACTTCTTTCCATTCTTTATCAGTGCAGCAATTTCATTTTCATCCATGTTTTCACTTTCTGTTGCTGTATTTTCTTTGTTAGGTTCGGCCTTTTTTGCTCGATTGCTTTGCCATTCTTTTTCAGGATTTGCTTTTACCTGCTCCAATGTTTTATTTGATAAAACTGATTTCTCTTTTTTAGTAATATCTTCTGCTGTTGCATATTTGTCTTTTTTCTTTATTAACAGCCATGCGTTATCTCCACGCTCTTTTGTTTTTACTAATGAGAACGCACCTTTCAATTTGTCCCCATGCAAAACAAAAGAAATGCTTCCCTGGTACAGATGGTGCATTAAAGATTTTTCGTCTTCCTTTTTGGTTTTCTTTTTTTCCTCCGGTTCATAAGTTCCTTCATCCCAAACAATCACCGTTCCGGCACCATAACCTTCGGGAATGATGCCTTCAAAATTGCGGTAATCCCATGGATGATCTTCCACCATCATCGCCAGCCTTTTATCTTCAGGATTCATTGAAGGTCCTTTTGGAACCGCCCAGCTTTTTAAAACACCTTCCATTTCCAACCTGAAATCATAATGTAAATGTGAAGCATGATGTTTCTGAACCACAAAACGCAGCTCATTGCCCGTAGGCTTTCCCCCTGTAGGCTCCGGGGTTTTTTCAAACGATCGTTTTTGTTTGTATTTGGCTAAAGACATTATTCCCTAACAATAAAAAGATATGCCAGTTTTGAAAAGGCTTTGGAGAATAAATGCAAATTCCGTCTTTTGAAGATTCTATTTTTTCGCCTTAATTCATTTCATCATTTTGCAAAAGGAATTATTTAAAATGAAATTATTTAAAACAGAGAGTGAAAAAGTATGCGCCTGTAAATTAAAGAGAAACCTTAACAGCGCTCATTTTCAACGGCAGTAAACGAAGGAAAAATGCACATTTTATTCCAACGGTTTTCCAATTTCCCAATCAAGACCAAACGGATCTGTAAGCCTTCCTAATCTCCAACCATAATCTTCCCCAATAGGAAAAATTTCTTTAGCACCGGCTTTAATTGCCCGTTCAAATACAATATCCGGATCTTCCAATACTAAAATAAGTTTGACAGCTTCCTGTCTTAAATTACTGATAGTTGTTTCAGTACCGGTGGACTGACTGCTTATCCAAAAGTCTGCGCCATCGACCGAAAGTTTTAGAACCAATCCACCTTCAGGAGTTTCCATCCGATAAGTTTCTTTTGCTCCAAATGCCTCTTTATAAAAAGTTGCCGCTTCTGCAGCATTTTCAACAGAAAGCCACGGTTGAATTGAGGTGATAATACTTGACAATGTAGTATTGCTTTAATGTAAGGAATAATGTTTAAGCTCTTGCTTCCGGCAAAACCGGCTCAAATAACTCAATGGGATTTCCGGAAGGATCATCAACAATAATTTGTTTCCCGCCGACGCCATTTACGATGTTATTGCGAAAATGCACTTTTGCCTTTTGAAGCGCGGCTACAAAAGCAGATAAATCTGCTACTTCAATTGCAAACCGGTTCCAGCCTCCTGGCGTTTGCTTGGTGCCGTCAGGCATTGACTGTCCTCCTCCTGCAGCAGGATTTGGCACACTCAATACCAGCCGCAGATCATTATGCGATAACATTGCAAAAGAAGGCGCCGGATGCATCTCTAATTTAAAATCTAAATGTTGTGTATAGAATTGAATCGCCTCATCAATATTGTTGACAATGTAGCGAACCTGAACTTTAGCCATACCCTTAATTTTAATGCAAGATAAAAAGAAAGGTAACGCCTTTTTTGGTAATTAATATAATCACAGCTCTTCTACAAATGCAATTTTGTAGAGAAATTATTCAAGTCATTCCTGCATGCCAGGCAGCAAATATCTTTTTTAAAGAATGGATAATAAAAAACATCCGTGAACACGACAGAAGCAGGATCAGTTCAATTTTTTAAAAATGAAATAGAACGCCTACAACAGTTTTCGTTCCTTTAGGGAGACAATTTATGAAGCTTTTTTTGCCGGTTCTTCTTCACTGCGAGGTGCGCGCGCCATGTTTAGCTTCCCGTTGTATTGCGCTCCCAGCTCTATTTCCAGCGTATCCGTAGTAATATCTCCATTTACACAACCGGTCTTTTTTATTTCCAGTTGTGTGGCTTTCACATTACCATTGATGGTTCCAAAAATGATGGCAGATCGGGTATGAATATCGCCTTCAATTTTTCCTTTTTCTCCTAGTACCACACCTCCTTCTACATTTACATTTCCGACAATTTTGCCTTCGATGCGAATAACAGAAGCACCACGCAATTCACCGGTAAAAACATATCCTTCACCAATAATGGTTGAGATCTCCTGTTGATTGATCTCTAATGGCTGTTGTTCTTTGTTTTTTTTAAACATAATTAATTGAGGGTTAAAAATGATTGAGGATTGATTTGTTGTCCGTTTTTGTGCACTTCATAGTGAAGGTGCGGTCCGGTAGAACGACCGGTAGAGCCTATCTTGCCAATCTCCTGACCAATGTTAATTTGCTCTCCGGGTTTTACCAGGATTTTGGATAAATGTCCATAAAGGGTTTCAAATCCATTTGCATGTTTTAAGATGATACAATTACCAAATCCGCCTCTGACACCTGCAAATTCTACTTCACCTTTTGCCATCGCTTTTACCGGCGCACCCAAAGGTCCGCTGATATCAAGGCCTTTATGTGTTTCTACATTTTCGCCGCCAAAAGGGTTTTCACGGTGTCCAAATGTGGAAGTGATTGTACCGTGAAACGGTAAACCCAACGGTGTGTACGAAAAATTATAGGCAACGCGTCCTAAATATTTTTCATAAAAATCAGTGATCTCATCTGCCGATAAAACATCATTATTTGTTTCTCCCCCTATTCCTTTTTTTATTGCCGGCTGAATTCCCCTGGCTTTCAAAAATCCGTTTATTGCTGATAACTGTTTGTCAATTTTCATAAATTTTGTGCGCATCTGGGAAGTATCTACTTCTTTAAATACTGTATGTAACGAATGGATTTTTTGCGAAAGAATTTGCGTTGTCATTTTCTCTTTGTTATTCATCAAAACAAGATAAACAACGGCGCCTGCAAGGCACAAAAAAATAATCGCCAGACCAATAACATATTTTTTCCAGTTCAGAATCAGATTGTTTGAAACCTGCACCGGCTTTAAGGCCTGCGCATTTTTGTTCACAAAAAGAATCGTTGTTTTTTCATTTTTTTGCTTCATCTTTTCATCATTAGGTTAATGAATATGCAAAAGCGCGCATGATACTTACTCTTTATCAACGTTTGATTTGTTAAATAATTGCCATAAAACTTTGCTTTTTAAAATGTTAAGTGAAAACGCCCTTATTCGAATGAGGATTCTACTGTTTTCAGGGGAAAGAATACGTTCGTTTAATTTCTAATTGGGCTCGGGAACTTGCTAAGTCTCTGTTAATGATTGATAACCAAAATCAGTAATATAATAGCCTTATTATCAAAAAAAAATTAAAGGGGAAACAGAATTATTAATATTTGTTGCTTTGCGGGGCTTGCATATTCAGCTTTCAAAATACTTTGAACATCAACAAGATAGTTATTAACAATTCATCAACGCATTCTCGTATCACGAAATTTGCCTTACCATGTGCTTTCTTTATTTTTGCCCATAATCATTTCTGCACTGAAAAAAGTTTTAAAAATATCTCTGAAAGTCTTGCTGAGCATCCTTGTGCTGATCCTGGCATTATGGATCTTACTGCAAACCTCTTTTTTCCAAACTTTCATCATTCACAAAGTAGCAAACAGGCTTTCAAAAAATTTGAATACAACCGTTTCCATTAAAAAAATTGATTTGGAGCTTTTCGACAAAATGTCTATTCAGGGGCTGCTGGTTTTAGATCACAAAAAAGATACGTTGTTGTATGCAGGCGGTGCAAAAGTAAATATTACTGATTGGTTCTTTTTTAAAGACAATATCGTTTTGAAATATATCGGTCTCGATGATGCGCTCATCAATCTTTACCGCAGTGATTCGGTTTGGAATTATCAATTTTTAATCGACTACTTTTCAGGCCCACGAAAAGAAAAAACAGATACTTCTTCCACTGCCATCAACCTGGATCTGAAAGTGATTAATTTAAAAAATATCCGCATCTGGCAAAAGGATGAATGGCGTGGAGAAAATATGCTTGCTTCAGTGAACAAACTGAATATTCATGCAGATGAATTTGATACAAAAAACCGCATCATTAAAATCAGCACCGTCACTTTAGAACATCCCACTTTTTCACTGTATGACTATACCGGTAAAAGACCTGTGGATACCACATCGGCACCACAAGTTATTGAACCCGAAACCAAGGGCTTGCAATGGAATACAGGCGGGTGGCAGCTTTCAGTAAATAAACTGACGATGAATGACGGACTTGCAGCAATTGAAAGAGAAGGAACGTATCGTGCACCAATTAATGAATTCGACGAAAGGCATATTATCTTGTCCGACATAAAAGGAACGTTTAAAAATTTCAAACTGATCAACGATACTTTGCGTTCTGCTGTTTCTGTTTCGGTCAAAGACAGAGGTGGTTTTGTAGTAAAAAGATTAGATGCTGATTTCAAATTCACTCCTAAATTAATGGAGTTTAAAAACCTCGATATCATCACCAATAAAAGCCGTCTCAAAGATTATTTTGCCATGCATTACAATCATTTTAATGACGATATGCAGGATTTTGTCCACACCGTAACTTTAGACGCACGTTTTAAAAACAGCGAAGTCAGTAGCGAAGATCTTGCGTATTTTGCTCCTGAAACAAGATCATGGAATACCGTTTTTTCTGTGAGCGGCGAAGCGCATGGAAAAGTGGATAACATCACCGGACAAAAGATAATTATCAATGCAGGAGAACAAAATTATTTAAACGGCGATATCAGCCTACGCGGATTGCCCGACATTGACAAAACCTTTATCGATTTCAGATCCCGAGAATTAAGAACGACATACAACGAATTGGCACGACTCATTCCGTCTCTTAAACAAATAACGAATCCGAGATTAAGTGCTTTTGGGAACATCCGGTTTTCCGGCAGCTATACCGGCTACATCCGCGACTTTGTAACTTATGGCACACTTACAACGGATATTGGCACCTTACAAACTGATCTGCAAATGACCATTCCTGAGTATGGAAAAGCGGTGTATGAAGGAAAAATTGCAACAAGTAATTTTCAGTTGGGAAAGTTTATTGACAACAGCGAAATCGGGAATATTGTTTTTAACGGCAAAATAAATGGAAAAGGTTTTAATGCAAATGATGTAAACATCGGCGTAGATGGAAACATCAGCAAGATTGAATTTAACGGTTATACCTACACGAATATCACTGCGCATGGAGATTTTAAAAATCGACTTTTTACCGGAACAGGAAGCATCAATGATCCACATATTAAAATTGATACATTAGCCGGCTCTATTAATTTCAGCAAAACAAATCCGGAATTTGACCTGGAAGCAAATGTTAGTAAACTTCATTTAAAAAATCTGCGCTTCACCAATGACAGTGTTGCTGTAGCCGGAAAATTCAAATTAAATTTTACCGGAAGTAACATCGATAACTTTTTAGGCTCAGCAAAATTATACGATGCAGTTTTATCGGATAACGGCAAACAATTGTCATTTGATTCTTTAAAGATTAATTCCACTTTTATTGACGGCAAAAAAGTTTTATCAATAGAAACAAACGAACTGTTTGCCAGTATTAATGGCAGTTTCAGAATCCTGGAACTTCCGGATGCGTTTCAATTATTTTTGAACAGGTATTATCCTGCCTACATAAATAAACCTAAGAAAAATGTAGAAAATCAAAACTTTTCTTTTGTTATCACTACAAAAAACGTCAGTGAATACGTCAATTTATTTGATACAAAAATTACCGGCTTTAACAATTCAGTAATCACCGGTGATATCAATATAGCAACAAATACCTTGAACCTGCTCGTGTCTGTTCCCAAATTCAATTACAGCAATATCAGCTTTAATAATATTGCCTTGAGTGGTACCGGAACAAAAGATACACTGATTTTTGCCGGCAATATCGATGATGTAATTATAAACGACAGCCTGCATTCCCCCGATACAAAACTCACTATCGTCGCGGCTAATGATCTTTCTGATATCCGGATTCACACTTCAGGAAATAAAACTCTAAGCAATGCAGATATTTCGGCGAGGGTAGAAACAAAGAAGAACGGATTCATACTCACCTTTAATCCATCTACCTTTATTATTAATCAAAAGCAATGGACTATCGCAAAAGATGGCGTGCTGGAGCTCGATGGTAAGATGCTGATGGCAAATAACATTCGTTTTTCTCAAAATGGGCAGGAGATTTATATTTCCACACAACCTTCTGCAATCGGAAACAGCAATGATGTGATCGTTGCAGTTCAAAACCTGATAATAGAAGATGTTGCACCAATGGTTTTGAAAAGCCCAAAACTTGGTGGGTTACTGAATGGCAACCTTCGTATCAATGATCCGTTTGGAAAATTGGGGGTAGAATTTGATACAAAAATTGAGCAATTCAAATTCGAAAATGATTCAGTTGGCGTGATTACAGCGCAGGGCGAGTATCTTTCAGGCCTTGGAAATTTAAGTGTAAATCTTATCTCGAATAATAATCTTTATAATTTTGCAGCCAATTTGGACTATCGGCTGAAAGACAGTACCACCAACCAATTGACCGGTTCAGTTGTCTTTAATAATTCAGGAATTCATATTCTTGAAAATTATCTCAACAACATTTTTACCAACATTTATGGGAAGGCAACTGGCAAATTAAATATTTCAGGAAAAGCATCTGCACCAAAACTAACCGGTAGTGTGCGACTCGACAAAACGAGTATGATCGTGGATTATACAAAATGCAAATACACGTTGGCAGATAGTTCCATCATTACTTTTAATCCCGACGAAATCGATTTTGGAACATTAAAAATTATTGATACGCTCCGGCATACAGCGACAGTTACAGGTAAAATTTATCACAGTTTTTTTGATAATTTTTTCTTCAACGACCTTCATCTAAAAACGGATCCGATCGGAAATAATCCGGCCAGATTTACTTTACTAAATACTACAGCCCGCGACAATAAAGAGTTTTACGGGCATGTAGTAGGCCGTGCGGAATTATCTCTGAATGGTTTTGTAAATGACATGACGATGAGTATTTCAGCAGAACCAACCGACAGTAGTCATATTTATTTGCCTACCGGCGAAACAGCAGAAACAGGTTCTATGGATTACATGGAGTTTATAAAATTTGGACGTGAAATGAAAGCTGATTTGCGCACCAGGGATAATTCGGCAAACATAAAAGTAAACATGGAACTTACTGCAAATCCTTTGGCGAAAATTGATGTGATCCTCGATGAAACAACCGGGGATGTAATCAAAGCACAAGGCAGCGGAAAATTAAATATTTCGGCCGGCACAAAAGATCCGCTTACCATTCGCGGCAGGTACGATATTGAGCAAGGACAATACACATTTAATTTTCAAACTTTTTTAAAAACACCTTTTACTTTACAACAGGGATATATCGAATGGTCGGGCGATCCATATTTGGCAAATATGAATATAGATGCGATTTACCGGGCAGAAAATGTAAACCTAAACAACATTCCTACAACTACAGGTTACCGGAATATCAATGGTGACGTAGATATTCTTTTTAAATTAAGAGGCACTTTAAAAAATCCACAACCGGAATTTGAATTCCAGTTCCCTTTTGACAATCCGTTAAAATCCGATCCGATTGCAAATGAATTTTTGAAAACAAGGTACCAGGAAGATAAAACCGCATTAATGAACCAGGTAGCTTCTCTCCTCTTGTTCAATCAATTCATGAATACCGACCAGGGTTTGCTGACCGGAAATAACACCGGCAATTTTGTAACAAGAAGCGTGGGACAGTTATTGTCATCCACTATTTCTACATCTCTGAATTCCTGGTTGCAAAGAGTGTTGAATACAAACGCCATAAACCTCATCACAACCATCAATACCGCAGATTTTAATTTTGAAAAAGGCGCTACACAAAAGGAACTGCAGAACGTGGGAAATTTTGGTCTGAAGACGGCTTTTTTAAACAACAAATTATTGGTAACAGTCGCAGGAAACGTTGACTACCGGCTGGGCCAGACGGTTACCACTTCCAATTCAAATTTCTTATTTACACCAGACGTTTCATTTGAATATCTAATAACTCCCGATGGCCGCTTGCGTGTCATTGGCTTCAACAGAAGCGATGCCGATATTGGCGACCTCGTTGGAGTAACAAGGAGAAACCGCACAGGGATTCAACTTTCATACAGGAAAGATTTCGACACTTTTGCTGAATTTTTTACCAATGAAAAAAGAAAGAGAAGAGGGAGGTAAAATTGCTTGAGGCTCAGAAGTTTGGGCTTTATCAACAAATGAACAAATAAGACCAATTTATATTTTTTTGATGTTGTTTAAAGTTGTCTTCTTTTTCATGCTTTTGGATTCTGTATTGCTTTCAGCCTTGCGGATATTTTCCTTTAGCTTAAATTTTACAATTTTGCTTATTAAAGCAAGCGGAAGCGGCTTATCCAGTGGAAACTGAACGGAACCTTTTGCTCCTTTATATTTTGAAAGTTCATTTTTGAATGCTTCAATACCGGAAGCAGTTGGATAAAATCCGATGTGATTTTTATATCCGGCAAAATAGAGCACAATGCCTAAATATTTGTATGCCGGCATTTGATAACTGATCCCTTCTTCAGCTTCAGGCGCTGCTTTTTTAATTGTGGCGCGCATCTCTTCTAAACGAGCGCTTACATTTTCAGGAAAACCGGAGATATATTGATCGACATTTTTGAAACTTTTCTTTTCCATAATCATTATTTTTTTATAAATTTTATTCAGATTATATTTTAAAATAGTGAAAAATAGCTTCGGAAATAATCATAAAGTTCTATTCTTCGCCGCATTATTTTGTAGAGAAAATACATCAAATAAAATCATCGAAAACATTTCTGATTTAAACACAGAACAGCGAATACTTATTTTCCAAAAGGCATATAATTTGTTTGAGTTCATGCATCTGTATTTTATATAAATCAAATGTAAGGAGCATTATTTTTTTATGAATGAACCAAATAAAATAAGCAACGGAAAAGTTACTGATGCATTAAATGCAACGGATTTTCAGAAAAAAAACGAGGGTCAATCTTCTGCCGGGCAAAATTTGGAGAACCCGGTAAACAAATTTCCAAAACCGCCTTTTAAAAGTCAATCACAACCGTGGCCCGGACTCGCTGGCAAAATGGATCCAAAACCGGATCATGGTGAAAAAAGTTATAAAGGTTCCGGAAGGTTAACGGGCAGAAAAGCCTTGATAACCGGCGGCGATTCAGGAATGGGTCGGGCTGCTGCAATTGCGTTTGCAAGGGAAGGAGCAGATGTAGCGATAAACTATTTGCCAGCAGAAGAGCCGGATGCAAAAGAAGTTATTGATTTAATCGAAGCGGAAGGCCGCAAAGCAATTGCTATTCCAGGCGATATTCGTGAAGAAGCATTTTGCAAAAAAATGGTTGAAGAAGCGGTTAATGGACTTGGAGCACTGGATATTTTAGTAAACAATGCCGGACGGCAACAAAGTAATGCTTCCATTCTCGACATTTCCACAGAACAATTTGACTGGACCATGAAGACAAATATTTATGCGCCTTTTTGGATCATTAAAGCAGCGCTTCCGTATTTGCAACCGGGCTCGGTCATCATTGGAACAACATCAGAACAAGCGTATGATCCTTCCGCAGACTTGTATGATTATGCCCAGACAAAAGCAGCTACCATGAATTATGTAAAGTCACTTGCAAAGCAATTGGGGCCAAAAGGAATTCGGGTAAATGGAGTAGCGCCGGGACCAATTTGGACACCTTTGCAAGTTAGCGGAGGCGCCACCCAGGAAAAATTAGTAAAGTTTGGTGGAGATACACCTCTCGGCAGGCCCGGGCAACCCGCAGAGCTTGCGTCCATTTATGTTCAGCTTGCCGCTAACAGCGGAAGTTATGCAAATGGGCAGGTTTATGGATCAGCAGGAGGAAGTGGGCAGCCTTGATTCGTGCAACAGTAAAAGAAGATATAGTCCATATTTTTATTTCTATTTTTTCGGAAAAAATTTGAATTCGCTTTCATGTAACGATTTCTTTTGAACAAGAATTTTGCTGGCATGAAATCTGTTCCGGAAAAATATCCATTCATTTAAAAAGCAATAAAAATGTCAACAAAAGCAACATGGGAACCACATACCGAGCATGGCAAATTAGATTCGGCTGATAGAAATAAACTTCCGGATAGTGTGTATGCATTTCCTAAAGAACGTAAAGAACCATTAACAGACGCATCGCATGTGAGAGATGCAATGGCGCGGTTCGACCAGGTAAAAGATGTGTCAGATGATGAAAGAAAAGTGGCATTTGAAAATATCAAAAAAGCCGCTAAGCATTATGGTATACATATGAACGAAAAAGACTGGAAAGAATTGGATCATAGAAAGTAAACAGCAATCTGGTATTTTTATTGGTTTACTAAAAATCTAAAAGACCTATAGATACAATAAAAAAGCGGTTCAAAAAACCGCTTTTTTATTTTAAATGACATTAAATAATTATCCCCTTCTGTTTCCAAACATACGAAGTAAGAAAAGGAAAATATTAATAAAGTCGAGGTACAAAGTCAATGCTCCGAGAATAGACATTTTCTTTACGTCGTTTGCTGCTACTCCTCCTTGATATTCCACACCTTCACCGATTCTCTTTAATTTTTGAACATCATAAGCGGTTAATGCGGTAAATACCATTACCCCAATAATGCTGATAATATAGTCCAGCTGGCTGCTGTGCAAAAAGTAATTGATTACCATTGCTATTAAAACGCCGATTACACCCATCATGAGGATGCGGCCAAATTTTGTAAGATCCTGGTTTGTTGTATATCCCATAACTGCCATTATACCAAACATAGCAGATGCAGAAAGGAAACATCCTAAAACTGATCCCGGAGTGAACGCCATTAAAATAAAACTGAAACTGATTCCATTGATGGTTGCATAAGCCATAAACAACAGCATTAAAGCGGTTGAAGAAAGGCGTTGGTATGCAAAAGACATGATGAGCACAAAGCCTAGCGGAGCAAACAAAGTTATTTTTCCCAATCCGGTTAATCCTGTGGGGGAAACGAGATATGCCATTAATTGATCGTTTACTGAAAATTGCCAGGCAAACAAAGCTGAAACGCCAAGTGCCAGGAACATCAGTAAAAAAACATTGGCGATGAAAGAACGGCTGCGACTTGCCTCGCCGGTAGGAACATAAGAAATGTTAGTAATGTTAGAATTTCGATTGGTTAGATCCATGGTTTAAATTTTTAGTAAAATTATCAATCTTTTGATGAAAAATGAAATAATGCAGTGAGAAATAAGAAATAATTAGGAATCGGTTTTTTACCATTTTTTGTAGTAAAAAATTAGAGTTTTTTATAAAAAATTCCACCTTTTGATCAAATACAATTTATTGATTGTAAGTGATCAGACAATTAAATTTATTGTCTGTAACTCCTAATTCTTCCGCAGCAGCATTGCTGATAATGAGCACCAGGCCGGTATTTTGTTTAATATCCGGTATGGCATCCAGCACTTTGGCATAAACAGTTTTTCCTGTTGCGTTATTGGTTACTTTTAAAACCGTTCCCGGCGCAGCCTGGTTATGAAAACAATAATATTTTCCATCCTGCCAGCCGCTTGTAGATTTGAATATTCCTGCGCTTCCCGCATCAGCTGTGGAAGTTTTACCTGCACCTTGTTGCACAAACAGATTTTTAAAATATCCTCCTGAAAAATTAATATGGCTTTGAGTATTTGCTGTCGATGCATTCGGTTTAGGTTGCTCAGATGTTGAAACGGGCGTTTCATTTTTTTCAGTTTTTGCCGGATCTGGATCGCGGGGATTTGGTGCTGCGGTTGTAGTTGCTTCAGGTGTTTTCTCCGCAGGTTTTTCCTGCTGCTGAGGAGCAGTTGCCACTTCATTGGAAATATTTGATTTAGCGCTAGCAAGCGGCGATTGAGCTTTGTCCACTTTCAAATAACCTACAATCATTGGAGCGCCGACACTTACAGCTTCAGATGGAAGATGATTCCATTTTTTCAAAGAAGCGAGCGGCACTTTATTGTAATTCACTCCAAGCCGGTATAGCGTTTCGCCGGAATTGACCGTGTGATAAACAGGAATTAACGCTTCGCTGTTTGTTGCTTTTCCTTCCTGCAGAAAATTATTTTTATCCAAAGGGATTTTCAAATTCTCGCCGATGTTTAAACCGCTGGTTAATTTCAGATGATTGAAAGAAGCAAGCTCTTTTGGATTCACATTATACGTCCTGCCGATGCTGTATAAACTTTCCTTCGGCGCCACTGTATGATCAATATATAAATCTTTTCCGGTTCCTTTTATTTCTAAGTTGTTTTGCTGTGCGAATAAAAAATTACTTGTAATGAATGTGAAAAAAATAATTAATAACCATCTGGACATAATCTGGATTTTACAAGTTCTTAAATAATTATTTGAATGCATCTTTACAAAGATGGGCAAAAATATCTATTCTCAATTGCTGCTGATAAATTTCAACAATTTTCACAAAGTTTTTTTACCCAACAAAAAATAAAAGGTTGAAACAACGGAATTGAAAATTTTCTAAAATAAAATTCGTTTAATTCTCACAACCGCTGTTGCCATTTCAGGGTCATTTCACTTTTCCAGGATAGAAAATCGCCGTCAAAAATATGTTGCCTCGCTTTGGTCACTACATCCAGATAAAAGGCGAGATTATGAATACTTGCAATTTGCAAACCAAGGATTTCTTTTGATTTCATTAAATGGCGCAAGTAAGCTTTGCTATAAAAATTACTTACCTCACAATCAATTCCATCATCAATCGGGGAAAAATCTTTTTCCCATTTTTTATTGTCGATGTTGATAATTCCATTGCTGGTAAATAACATGGCGTTACGACCGTTGCGCGTTGGCATCACACAATCAAACATATCCACTCCAAGAGAAATGCATTCGAGAATATTCCATGGAGTGCCGACGCCCATTAAATAACGTGGTTTGTTTTGTGGTAGATTATCACAACAAAGTTCACATATCTCATACATTTTTTCCGTTGGTTCACCAACGCTCAATCCACCAATTGCATTGCCCGTTGATTCTTTTGATGAAACATATTCGCACGAAAATTTTCGCAAATCGGGATGAATTCCACCCTGAACAATTGGAAATAAATTTTGTGAATAACCATATTTATTTTCGGTAGAATTAAATCTTTGAAAACATCTGTCGAGCCAACGATTGGTTAGTTCCAAAGAAGTTTTTGCATAATTATATTCACTTGCACCAGGCGGGCATTCGTCAAATGCCATGATGATATCGCCACCAATAATTCTTTGGATATCCATTACTTTTTCAGGAGAAAATAAATGTCTGCTTCCATCAATATGGCTTTGAAAAACCGCACCCTCTTCTGTTAATTTCCTGGTGCCGCTTAAGGAAAAAACCTGGTAACCACCACTATCTGTGAGAATCGGTTTATTCCAATTCATAAACTGATGTAATCCTCCGGCTGCTTCCAAAACTTCCAATCCCGGCCGCATGTACAAGTGATAGGTGTTTCCAAGAATTATCTGCGCATGAATATCGTTGTGCAACTGTTGCTGCGTAACGGCTTTCACGCTTCCAACTGTACCAACCGGCATAAAGATCGGTGTCAAAATTTCGCCGTGATCAGTAGTGATTTTTCCTGTCCGTGCTTTCGTGGAATGATCTGTATGCTGAAGTTCGAATTGTAATGCTGGCATTAAGAAACCGTGTTTAAAAAAGGCTGCAAAGATAAGTTTGAAACCGGATTTTTGTTATCAGAACTTCCGGTAGCCAAAGGAATCTGCACGAAATTTCCGTCGCCGATCGTGTCTTTATGAACCGGTTTTAATCAGATAGGAGCTATGCAGCTGAATATATTTGTTTTGTTATATCTTCTGATAAATCACTTTGCTATTCAAACACCGGATGCATGTCCATTACACGCTCAATCTTTTCATCCTTATCCACGACAATGAGATTAAAGATTCCGCCAATAGCCATACAAACTCCTCCAATCACTAGCGCATAAATTGCTTGTTCGTGAAAAAGACCTTTGATCACGAAACCCATTACAAATGAAGCGACCAATTGTGGTATCACAATAAAAAAATTAAATACGCCCATATAAAATCCCATTTTAGCTGGAGGTAATGCTCCGGCAAGAATGGCATATGGCATGGTAAGCGTAGAAGCCCACGCAATTCCGACTGCAATCATTGGAATTAAAAGTATGTTTGGAGATTTAATAAAAACCAGTGCGAATAATCCAATACCGCCAATAATAAGGCAAAGCATGTGGGTATATTTTCTGCCAATTTTTTTCGCAAGTAGTGGAAGTAAAAAAGCAGCAACTGCAGAAATGGCGCTATAAACGGTAAACATCACTCCCACCCAATCTCCTGCATCCTGGTAAGCTTTTGTTGTTGTATCAATTGTTCCATAGGCATTTTGCGCAATGGCCGGAGTAGAATAAAGCCACATACAATAAAATCCGACCCAGGTAAAAAATTGCACAACGGCAAGTTGCGCCATTGTTTTGGGCATGGAGAAAATACCTTTGGTTATTTCTTTTACCGCAATTACAAGGCCTTTTGATTGCGCTTTTTCCTGCTTCCATTCTTCAATGTTTTCAGGAGGAAGTTCGTCAGAAGTAATTACCGTCCACAACACAGCAAGGAAAAAAACAACCGCACCAATGTAGAACGAATATTTTACAGAATCTCCTATTTGCCCTGCAGGCGCTGTGTTGCTGATATGAAAAACATTAGTAAAAATCCAGGGAAGTAACGAAGCAATTACTGCTCCAAGACCGATAAAAAAAGTTTGTGTAGCAAAGCCGGTGGTTCTCTGTTCCGAAACTAATTTATCTCCAACAAAAGCGCGGAAGGGTTCCATGGAAATATTGATAGAAGCATCCAATACCCACAATAAAACCGCTGCCATCCACAGCATGGTAGATTGAGGCATTAAAAAAAGCGCGATGGACGCGAGGACCGCGCCAATAAAAAAGAAAGGCCTTCTTCTCCCCCATTTGCGATGCCAGGTTCTATCGCTTAGGTAACCAATAATTGGCTGAACCAATAAACCCGTGAGCGGCGCCGCTACCCATAAAAAACCGATCTTATCAATTTCAGCGCCAAGCGTTTGAAAGATGCGCGAAACGTTTGCATTTTGCAAAGCAAAACCAAATTGAATTCCGAAAAATCCGAAACTCATGTTTATAATTTGCCTGAAAGAAAGGCGATGTTTCGGAACAGGATGTAATGATGGCATGCAATTGTTTTGAAAATAAAAAAATTAAAATCACAAAATGAACTGTAAAATAAGTTTTAAAAACAATTTTTCTGAAAATATTTTTCTCACAATTTCTCAGGTAGTCAAGCAACAAATACCACCAATTGCTATTTCCATACAACTAAATGTTTATGTTAACAAAAAATGTGCTTAAAGAAGATGCAAAGTCGTTGCTCATAAAACTCCCGGTTTCAATCGGCCATCTTTTAATTGTAACTTTTTATCTTTGACGCATGAGCGCTGCTGCAATAATTACGAATTGGAAAAAGAAAGAATTTAAACCGGTTTACTGGCTGGAAGGCGATGAAGATTATTTCATTGATGAAATAATGGAATATGCTGAAATGAAAATTCTTTCCCCGTCTGAAGC
>JAICYZ010000343.1 GCA_025933935.1 Chitinophagaceae bacterium | reverse complement strand
TGGATTAAAAGCATATTTAGAGCATCATATCAAGCTAAACTTAATCGCTGACAAATTTCCGAAAGAAGTTAGTCAGCACGGAAAATGAAATTGACAACTATTTTTCGGGATAAATAATTGCATTATCAGTAAACCAACAAATAAAACAAATTGTTGTTTTATTTGTTGGTCGAAAAATAAAGAAGATCATCACTTGGTTTTCGGCTCATCCCATTCAATATCCTCCACTTCATCCTCGTCAATGTCATTTTCCTCCAAATCTTCTTCTTCCAAAACCGGCGTGCCGTCTTCTTCTACTGCATCATCTGTATTCTCAGAATCCTGTTGATTCTTTGCTTTTTCATCATCATCAGATGACTGATTTTTGGGGTCATTTTTCATAAAAGTATTTTTGAAAAAATGTTACAAGAGGTGTGCCAATAAGAGGGTGAAGATTAAAGGTTGATGGTTCAAAGTTTGAAGTTCAAAGTTTCGGGTTCAATGTTAATACTATTTGTATCTAAACCCCTTATGTTCCGACTCTTTTAGATATTTTATAAAAGAGGTAATTTTTTTACTAAGGACAAGACAATTAGATTTTAATTCTTCAAATTTTTCAAGAGTAAGATAGTTTCTATCATATGACCTCTGCAATTGCGATCTTACTTCACCATTTGAACCTTTTGATATTATTAAAAAATTACAAAATTCTTTATTTCCTGATCGTTCAAAACCTTCTGCAATATTATCCATAACTGATCCGGATGAAGCATTTATCTGATTCTTTAATTCCCAGTCTCTTGAAAATGGTTCCTGGCTGTATAAATGGAAAATATCAATAGCTTGTTGCCTTGCCAAACGCCATATTTCCAACTCCTCAAAATGAGAGATAGTAGCCATAAAAGATGAATTAGATGAAAAATCGAAAATGAAAATGGAAGTTAATATTTAAAACAAACTTTCAACCTTAAACCTTCAACCTTGAGCCTTGAACTTTGAACCTTGAACCTTGAACCTTGAACCTTGAACTTTAAACCTTGAACCTTGAACTTTGAACCTTGAACCTTGAACCTTGAACTTTGAACCTTGAACCTTGAACCTTGAACTTTAAACTACAAAACTCCCAATAATTTCCACATTTTTTTCCTTACCTCATTTCCACTGCCGTCGTAATTATTTATCACAAAAGAAAATGTGTATTGATTGTTGTCTTTTCCTTTTATAAAGCCAGTATAGGAAATTACGCCATTGATAGAACCGCTTTTCATTTTAATACCGCTGATGGTTGGTAGTGCATAATAAAAAGAAGGAAACCACGTTTGTTTTTTCGCATACTCCATCACCGTTACCAGCGCTTTCGTAGTGACGCGATTTGAAGGTGAGAGGCCGCTTCCATCCACAATATTGATTGCATAAGGCTCAATGCCTTTGTCTTTCCAAAAATTCTGAATAACATTTACACCACTATCGGTGTTGCTATTTTTAGTAAAATTGTAAGCCATCGTTTTGAGCAATGCTTCGCCGTATAAATTAATGCTGCGACGCAGGAAATGAAAAATAATACTATCGAGAACCGGCGATGAATATGTATAAAAAACTTTCGGATTTGATAAGTTAGTTGCCGGGCGATAATTGGACGCAGCTTTTTCTATCGATTCATTCTTTAATGCCGCTTCCAATGTCAAAGCAAGTTGCACAGCGGGATGTGGCATAGCGCCGGAAATGGTAAAACGGTTTTCATTAATAGGAGTAGTGCCTCTCACATATCCAAACTGATCGTTCAGAGGCATATAAATATAATTATTGTCCCCACTACCTTTTGCGGCTGAAGTAACTTTTGATTTCAGGTTGAGACCTTCTACAAAAGCAGGTTTCGTACCGGCAATTTGAACGGGATCACCGATATTCTTTCCTGACCTTAAATAAAGGTCATACTGGTTTTCGCGCCAGTTAAGCGCCCTTGCACCGGCGCCGTAATAATTTCCGATATCTTGCCAAACCCACCCGTTCGGCGTCGCTTCCGCGTCCCACATGCTTTCATCTGCGTAGACATGACCGTTAATTTTCTGTATTCCTAACCGTGATACCGCCTCTTTAAAGTCTTTGATAATGTTTTCTTCTTTGGTCTGATCATAACGCGAGCTTCCCAACGTTGGATCTCCGCTGCCTTTGATAATAAGATCGCCATTCAAAACACCGTTTACAATGTTTCCGGTATAGGCAAGGGTCGTTTTATATGAATAATCGTGCCCAAGCAACGCAAAAGCGGTAGAAGCGGTGATCACCTTTTGGCAACTCGCAGGAGCAACACCAATTTCTGTATTCACTTCTGTTACAATGTTTCCGGTTGTTGTGTTTATCACATACAGGCTGAGGGTTGCGTGCTTGAAGGTCGGGTCTTCTGCTAGTTTTTTAAACGCTGTATTAAATACCTGGTCAATCTTTTGTGCTTCTGTTTGAAAGGAAGAAATGAACAGAAATAAAATCAATAATCTTTTCAATGCGAGTAATTTGAGGTTTTAAAAATATTCATTTAAAAGGTTGCCAACCTTTTGAAAGATTGGCAACCTTGCGTTCAAAACTAAAAGATTCTATTCACAAAACAGATTTGAAATTGCAGAACCTTTGTGTTTAATTTTGCCGCATGAAAAATATAAACGCTTCTATAATTACCATTGGTGATGAATTATTGATCGGACAAGTGATAGATACAAACAGTGCATGGATCGCCCAACAATTAAATCGTGCAGGCATCGCGGTTACCAAGAGAATCGCTGTAGGAGATGATGCAGATGAGATATGGAATGTTCTGGAAAGTGAAAATCAATATGCAGATGTAGTGCTCATTACAGGCGGCCTTGGTCCTACTTCCGACGATATTACCAAGCAGCTTCTTTGCAAATATTTTGGTGGAAAAATGATTGTTGATAAAGGCGCTTTAGAAAATGTAAAATTTCTTTTTGAAAAAATATATCATAAGCCAATCAGCGAAGTAAATCTAAAACAAGCGGAAGTTCCGGATGTGTGTGAGGTGATTCAGAATAAAAGAGGCTCGGCTCCGGGAATGGTCTTTCAAAAAAACGGAACCTTCTTTATCAGCATGCCGGGAGTTCCTTATGAAATGCAGGGAATCATGGAAGACGTGATTCCGATGCTCGAAAAAAGATTTGAATTGCCGGCAATTATTCACAGAACGATCCTTACTGCAGGCATCGGTGAATCGGCGCTTGCAGAAATGATTAAGGATTTTGAAGTGCAATTGCGGCCAGAAATCAGGCTTGCTTATTTACCAAATTATGGGATGGTAAGGTTGCGGCTTACTACTTCTGGTTTTGAAAAAGCAGATACTGAAAAAGTGATCAATGAACAATTTGAACAGTTAAAAGAACTGGTAAAAAATTACATGGTAACAGATAAGGACGAGACGATGCAGGAAGTGTTAGGAAATATTTTATTCAAAAATAAAAAGACAATTTCTACTGCCGAAAGCTGCACTGGTGGGGCTATTGCCAGTCTTATTACTTCTGTTCCCGGTTCGTCTGCTTATTATCAGGGAAGCATTGTTAGTTACTCTTATGATATCAAAGAAACGCTTCTTGATGTAAAAAAAGAAACACTTGAAAAGTATGGAGCTGTAAGTGAAGAAACGGTAAAAGAAATGTTGTCGGGATTATTG
>JAICYZ010000248.1 GCA_025933935.1 Chitinophagaceae bacterium | reverse complement strand
TTATCGTAAGCAAAGACGGAGAAGTAAGTGATGTACAGCCAATAACTATGAAAGGAACAAAATTGTCTGATGTTGCTGTAAACGCAATTAAGAAAGGACCAATGTGGATTCCGGGCAAACAGAATGGGCACAACGTAAATTCTTTTGTCACTGTACCGGTTACTTTTAAATTGAGTGATGGGATCATGATTAAAAATGAGCCGGAGTAAAGAAACTTTCTTCAATTTTTTAGCAAACTTAGAAATCCAAAAACTAAATTTGCTTCATGAAGATTGAAGACATTTATAAGATTTACCAGCAATTTCCTTCTATTGAAACGGACACAAGGAAAATAAAAAAAGCCGATATTTTTTTTGCATTAAAAGGGCCTAATTTTAATGGAAATCATTTTGCAAAACAAGCGTTGGATTCAGGCGCTGCTTATATTGTAGCAGATGAGCCGTTGAATTTTATAGATGAAAGAATCATCCAGGTAAATGACGTCTTAGAAACGTTACAACAACTGGCTAAATATCACCGTGAGCAATTTAAAATTCCTTTTATTGCCATTACCGGCAGCAATGGTAAAACGACGACCAAAGAATTACTGCATGAAGTTCTTTCCACTACTTTCAAAACTTACACGACAAAAGGAAACCTGAATAATCACATAGGAATTCCTCTTACGATTTTAAAAATAAAATCAGATGCAGAAATAGCTGTTATAGAAATGGGTGCAAATCACTTGTACGAAATCGCTGGTTATTGTGAATATGCAGAACCGACACATGGTTTAATTACCAATATTGGCAAAGCACACCTGGAAGGTTTTGGAAGTGAAGAAAATGTAAAAAAAGGAAAAGGAGAACTTTTTAAATATTTGAGTTTGCATAACGGTACAGCCTTCGTAAATACTGATGACAAGGCTGTTTCAGAAGAAAGTAAGCAAGTGCCTCATGTAATTTATTACGGAAGCAAAAGTGAAAATGCCAAAGGAATTATATTAAAAAATGATCCCTTTATTGAAGTAGAAATTGAAGCGGAAAAACCTGTAAATATTAAAACCAATTTAGTAGGTGCTTACAATTTGCCGAATGTTCTCGCTGCATTTTGTGTCGGTAAATATTTTAAGGTTGATGAAAATAAAATAAAGAATGCAATTGAAAATTATTTGCCTTCAAACAGCCGTTCGCAATTACTTACAAAAAACAGCAATACTATAATCCTGGATGCATACAACGCCAATCCTGGAAGCATGAAAGCAGCCATAGAAAATTTCGCAAATATGAAAGGTGACAAAAAAGTTTTATTGCTGGGATCGATGATGGAACTGGGCACAGAAAGTGAAAAAGAACATGCTGATATTATTTCCCTCATTGATCAAAATAAATGGTATGCTGTGGTGCTGGTAGGGAAAAATTTCAATGTAATAAAAAACAGGTATATCAACTTTCAGAATGCGTCACTGGCAAAGGATTGGCTGAAAAATGAACGGATACAAAATGCTCAAATTCTCATCAAAGGATCCAGAAGCATGCAAATGGAGAAAGTATTAGAGGCGTTTCAGTAAACGAACAAATAATCCGAATTTGTATTTCGAATATTGAGAGATAACGGTAATGTGTAAACGAAAATTAAAAGAGCAATTCTCCCCGTTCCGTTTTTATTATTAGTGATCTTTGATCACTCCCTTCTGCTCTACCAATTATTTGCGCATCAATTTTAAAAGTTTTAGCAAGAGAAATTATTTCTTTTGCAAAATCTGCATTGGTATATATCTCCATACGGCAGCCCATGTTAAATACCTGGTACATTTCCCGATCATCAGAATGACTTGCTTCCTGTATTTTTTTAAATATTAGCGGAGGTGTAAACAAATTATCTTTTACGACACGAACATTATCGGGAATATATTTCAGGCATTTCGTTTGTCCACCACCACTGCAATGAATCAAGCCATAAATTTTATCAAAACTGTTTTCAAGAATATTTTTTATTAACGGAGCAAAAGTTCTGGTTGGTGAGAGTAATCCCAAAGCATTGCCTATTCTGTGTTTACCAATATAAACAACATCCTTTTCTAAAGAATTATCATAGCTTTCTTTAAAATTCTCAGCATAGTACTTATCGAGAATATCATGCCTTGCAGAAGTCAAACCATTGCTGCCAATTCCGCTGTTCTCATCCTTTTCATAAGTGGATTTTCCAAAAGAAGCGAGGCCTACAATCACGTTTCCCGGTTTTATTTTTTCATTAGAAATGATCTTTGATTTCGGCCATCTTGCAGTCATCGTTCCATTCACAGCGATTGTTCGTACGACATCACCCACATCTGCGGTTTCCCCGCCCAGATAATGGATGTTAACCCCGAAAGTTTTCATCAAATCAAAAAATTCCTGAGTACCGTTTATAATTTGTTCGAGCACCTCACCAGGAATGAGATTTTTATTTCGGTCGATGGTAGAATTAAAAATAATATTATCATAAATACCTACGCACAAAAGATCGTCAAGGTTCATTACCACGGCATCCTGTGCGATTCCTTTCCATACAGAAACATCGCCGGTTTCCTTCCAGTATAAATAAGCAAGAATGCTTTTAGTGCCTGCGCCATCGGCATGCATTACGTTTACAAACTCCTCATCATTGCCCAAATAATCGGGATATATTTTACAAAAAGCTTTTGGAAAAATTCCCTGGTCAAGATTTTTTACAGCCTGATGAACTTCTTCTTTTTGAGCAGAAACACCGCGTTTAGAGTATAGAGACATTTTTGAAAAAGAGTTTAGAATAGTTAGAAAGTTTAGACGATTTAGGGAGGCGTAAAAGTAAGACCAGGCGATGAACTTTCCGCCTTCAAAATAATTATTTATCATTTATCTTGCAAACTTCTTATGCAGGTACACCGCAATATAAACAACCTACCAGAATTTAAAAACGCCGCCATCACTATTGGAACTTTTGATGGTGTTCACTCTGGTCATCTTCAGATCATTAACCAACTGAAAAAAGAAGCGCTGATAAGTAATGGGGAATCCGTTATTATTACTTTTGATCCGCATCCGCGAATGGTGATTCATTCTAAAAACGGCCAACCAAAAAGTATTCAGTTGCTGAATACGCTTTCAGAAAAAATTGAACTTTTGGCAAAACAAAGTATCGATCATCTTGTTGTTGTGCCCTTCACTGAAGAATTTTCCAATCAAAGTGCTGAAGAATACATTTCGAAATTTTTGGTTTCCAATTTTCACCCGCAAACGATTATTATCGGCTACGATCACAGGTTTGGAAAAAACAGAAGCGGAGATTATAAAATGCTGGAAAACTTCCAGGAAGAATTTGATTACCAGGTAAAAGAAATTCCGGCACAGGTCTTAGATCATATCTCGATAAGTTCGACCAGAATTCGAACAGCCCTGAACTCAGGAGAGATTACCGTTGCAAAAGATTGTTTGGGATATGATTATTTTTTCGAAGGAACAGTGATCGAAGGAAATCAATTAGGAAGAACGCTTGGATATCCAACAGCCAATCTTGAAATACAGAATCCAAATAAATTGATACCTGCCGATGGAATTTATGCAGTGGAGGTGAATATTGGACAAATAAATTCAACCGACAAATTGTTCATTCCAGGTTCGTTTTACCACGGCATGATGAGCATCGGCATCAGGCCGACGATTGGTGATAATAAAAGAATGATCGAAGTAAACATTTTTAATTTCAATGAAAATATTTATGGCCGCATTCTTCGGGTTTATGTAAAACATTTTCTAAGAAAAGAAGAAAAATTTAATAATCTTGAAGAGTTAAAAAAGCAAATTGCCATTGATGAAATTAATTCAAAAAAATTACTGAACGGTTAACAACTTTTTTGATTTTTTATTTATGAATTTCGCTGGTAAAATGAAATTCAATATCGGGGTTATTTGTTCGTTCAGTGTTCAAAAACCATTCACTTTGGGCCAAATAAACAAGAAGGCCGTCTTTATCTTTTGCAATATTTCCTGATTTGAATTTTATAAATTCTTCCAGTTTTTTGGGGTCTTTTGACGTGATCCAGCAAGCCTTGTAATACGGCAGTGAATTGAGTTGCACCGATGCGCCATACTCATGCAGCAGACGGTATTGAATTACTTCAAATTGCAGTTCGCCTACGCAACCGATGATTTTTTTATTGCCTCCAAATTGAGTAAATAATTGTGCCACGCCTTCATCAGTCAACTGCAACAATCCTTTTTCAAGTTGCTTTGTTTTCATCGGATCTTTATTCACTACTTCTTTAAATATTTCCGGAGAAAAAGAAGGAATTCCGGTAAAATAAAAATCTTCGCCTTCTGTGAGCGTATCACCAATTTTAAAATTTCCGGTATCGAATAAACCAACCACATCTCCCGGATATGCGGATTCGATAATGTCTTTATCTCTTGCTAAAAAAGTATAAGGATTGCTGAAACGCACGTTTTTATCCAGGCGCACATGATGAAAATATTTATTGCGTTCAAATTTGCCGGCGCAAACTCTCAGAAAAGCAATTCTATCGCGATGTCGCGGATCGAGATTTGCATGGATTTTAAAAACAAAGCCGCTGAATTTATTTTCATCCGGCTCTACAACGCGCGTGGTTACTGCTCTTTCCTGTGGCAATGGCGCTATTTGTATAAACGTTTCCAGTAATTCTTTTACCCCGAAATTATTAATAGCGCTTCCAAAAAATACCGGGGCAATCTTTCCTTCCAGGTAAGGCTGCGGATCAAATTCTTCATACACACCTTCTATTAATTCTACGTCTTCTCTTAACCGGTTGGCATCTTTCGCACCAAGCTTTTGTTCAACGATTTCATCATTAATGTTTTCTATCGGCACATCTTCTTCTGTAGTTTTTTGATTTGGATTAAATAAAAGAAGAGATTTTTCAAACAAATTATAAACGCCTTTAAACTCTTTTCCCATGCCAATTGGCCAGCTCAGCGGATGCAACTGAATATTTAATTCTGATTCTATTTCATCCAAAAGATCAAATGGATTTTTACCATCACGATCCAGTTTATTTACAAAAACAATTACCGGGGTATCGCGCATGCGGCACACTTCCATCAATCTTTTGGTTTGTTCTTCCACGCCTTTTACAGAATCAATCACAAGAACCACGCTATCTACAGCCGTTAAAGTGCGGTAAGTATCTTCTGCAAAATCTTTATGACCGGGTGTATCCAGCAGATTCACTAAAATATTTTTGTATTCAAAACTCATCACCGAAGTAGCCACAGAAATTCCCCGCTGCCTTTCGATATCCATAAAATCAGAAGTAGCATGCTTTTTTATTTTATTACTTTTTACAGCGCCAGCGGTCTGTATGGCTCCGCCAAAAAGTAGAAACTTTTCAGTGAGCGTTGTTTTACCGGCATCGGGGTGAGAGATGATCGCAAATGTCCTGCGCTTCTTTATTTCGTTGATAATTTTTGAATTAAATTCTTTTGTATTTATTTCCGGTTGCATTATTTTTTCCAAATTTGGGCTGCAAAGTTATGGCAATCTGATGACCTGCTTGTTTGCTAATATGCTAATCTTTTATGCGTTTTTTCATACTAGTTTTTTCAGAAAATAACTTTTAAGACTTCGCATAATCGATTTCAAAATCACCTTTTATCCTTTCAATCGAAGGATTAAAATATCCAAATTTCAACTCCGGAAATTCTTCTTTTAAAAG
>JAICYZ010000074.1 GCA_025933935.1 Chitinophagaceae bacterium | reverse complement strand
TTGGATGCCCGCCGTTCGTGATAGAAATATCGGAATCTGGCAGCCGGTTTATTTGCGCACTTCCGGACAAGTAGTGATCCAAAATCCACAAATAAAAACGGACTTACCAAATGCTTCTGATACCAATATTGCCCATCTTTCTTTGAATCTTTCTTTGAATAATTTTAGTAACGCTTCCCAGAATGGAAAATTAAAAATTACGGTCAGTCCTGAAAATTTTAAGGGTCAGTCTTTCACTGTTGAACAAACTATCAGCGTCAATGCAAATGGTTCTGCAGACGTTAATTTAACGTCAGAAAAAATCAAACAGTTCATCATTCAAAGGCCGCATTTGTGGTGGCCTAACGGTTATGGTTATGCGAATTTATATCGAATCCGTTTGCAGTATGAAAATGAAAATCAAACATCTGATGACACTTCTTTTGTATTCGGAATCCGAACCGTAAACTCTAAAGTTGAAATGGTAAACGGATGGGCACGTCGCGATTTTTATGTGAATGGGAAAAGGGTTCATGTCAATGGCGGAGCCTGGGTTCCGGATATGATGCTGAACCGGGATTCCACCCGCTACGATTATGAATTGCATTTGTGTAAAAATGCAAATATTAATCTCGTTCGCATTTGGGGTGGCGGCATTGCTCCGCCTGATATGTTTTTTGAAATGGCCGACAAATACGGCTTAATGGTTTGGCAGGACTTCTGGATCACCGGTGATACGCAAGGTGAGTTCAAAGGCTCTCCTGACTGGCCGTTGGAAGGAAATGTGTTCATTAGAAATATGGTCAGCACGATTTACAGACTGAGGAATCACGCAAGTCTTTTAGTATGGACCGGAGGCAACGAAGGCCATGCAAGAAAAGAATTGTATGACGCGATGCGGGATGACATTTCCACTTTGGACGGAACGCGTCCGTTCATCCCCAGTTCTTCGGGCTATGCAAAATTGCCGGCCGGATGGAAAGGTTCCTGGCCAGATGATCAGCCTTCCGGTGTTTACAGCGGCGGCCCTTATTCATGGCAGGATCCGGCGCATTATTATCAGCTGGTAAATCGTGGAAAAGATTGGGTTTTCAAAGATGAAACCGGAATTCCATCTCAGCCGCCTTATGAGACCTTGCCTTTAATTATTAATAATTTAGTTCCGGATTCCACGTTGCCATATCCATTAAATAATACCTGGGGTTATCATGATGCGTGTGTAGGAAACGGGCATTATGATACTTATTATAATGCTATGAAAGAAAGATATGGAACTCCCGTGAGCATGAAAGATTTTTCTGATAAAATGCAATTGGTGAATGCAAATGGATATCGCGGAATTTTTGAGGCAGCAGGACATAAATTAAATGAAACCGGAGGAGTGATGTTGTGGAAATTAAACGCTGCATTTCCAAGTGTCATCTGGCAGGTTTATGATTGGTATCTCAATCCCAACGCCGGATATTATTTCATGCAAAGAGCTTGCGAGCCGGTGCATATCCAATTGAACTTAGACGATTCTGTTGTGGCGATCATTAATCGTACTTATTCTCCAAAAACGGCACTGAAAGCCCGGATAAGAGTTTTTGACGTGAACAGTAAATTATTATTTTCCCAAAATAAAACCATCAGTTTAAACTCCACTGATGTAGAAAAATCTATTTCATTGTCAAAAATTTTATCCGAAGAAAAAGGAATTTCTTTTGTGGTTTTAAATCTTAAAAACGCATCAGGGAAAATGATTTCACATAACACCTATTGGTTTGCGCCCGGACATAATTTTAAAGGATTAAAAGAGATGCCTTCCTCAAAAATGAATGTAAAAATATTGAACACAGCAACCGGCAAAAATGAAACACAGTGGACTTTACAATTCATAAATCCGACAAATCGGTTGGCATTTTTTATTAATCCTCAAGTTGTGGAAAATGGGAAAGAGATATTCCCTTCTTTTTGGTCTGATAATTATTTTTCTTTGTCGCCAAATGAGTCAACAACAGTACAGGTTACCATTCCAAACGTGAAAATTAAAGACAAAAAAGTTGAATTGGCAGTAAGCGGATGGAATGTTGGAAAAGAATTTATACCATTGAAATAGCGGAAGATTTTTTTCAAAATTGATTTTTTACAAAGCTTTGCTTAACTCCGCGTCAGTAGCACATTACAAATAGGAATGACGAATCTATCTCATTTCAACCATTGCTTTTATAACAGCATTTTTAGCGTTTAACCAACTTTCAAATTCATCTTTCACATCGTTGAACAATACGTGGTGCGTGATGTATGTGGCAGGGTTTACTTCTTTCTTTTTCATTGAATGCATTACATGTTCAAAGTCAGTTTTGGTGGCATTACGACTACACATTAATGTGCCTTCTTTTTTATGAAAGTCAGGGTGACTAAAAGTGATTTGACCCTTTTGAAGCCCGATTAACACATACCGTCCACCGTGAGCCATATATTGAAAACCGTTATTGATCGCTTGTAAATTTCCCGTAGCATCTATAACAACTGTCGGCATATCACCGTTTGTAATACTGAGTAATTCCTGCGTAATATCAGAATTGAGCACACTTAAAGTATTTCTGACATTTAGTTTCTCCCTGCAAAATTCTAGTCGTCTTTCGTTAACATCGAGTACCGTAACTTTTGCTCCTTCAATCCTTGCAAATTCGATCGTTCCCAATCCGATTGGCCCCGCTCCAATTACTAAAACATGTTCACCTTCCTTTATTCCGGCCCTCCTGACACCATGCGCCCCTATTGCCAAAGGTTCTACTAATGCCAATTCATCAAAACTCAAGCCTTCCCCTTTAATGAGAGAGTCGGAAGGCACTGATAAATATTCTGCCATTCCTCCGTCACAATGAACACCACATACCCGGATATGGGTGCAACAATTTGGTTTTCCCATTTCACAAGCGATGCAACGGCCACAATTAAAATAAGGAATAAAGGTTATCGCTTCGCCAGTTTCAAAACCCGGTGCGTCACCAATCTCTATTAACTCTCCTGATAATTCATGGCCTAATATTCTTGGGTATTCAAAAAAAGGTTGTGTTCCTTCATAAGCATGAAGATCAGTTCCACAAATTCCAACCCGCCGGATTTTTATGATTGAATTGCCTTTTACCAATTCCGGTTTTTCTGCCTCCAGATATTCAAAGTGCCCGGGTTGAGTACAAACGAGTGTTTTCATTTTATTGTTTTGATTAACATCTGTTATTTATTTCGAAAGCCTAATCAACTATCATCTTTTAACGTTCATAATTCAAAAAAAATCCCCTTAATACTGAATTACTTTTGAGAAATTTCAATATCAACAGGCCCAAGCAAACCAGCCTCCAGAAGGGGTCTTCCACTCAATCTGTAAGGCGCATTTGTATGAGTAATCCTTTTATCTTCCGGGAGCTGATGATCTCCGATCAGTCGGTTTCTCCACGTATTGACCACTTCGACGGTAAGTTCATTTTCCCCCTGATGTAGGGCTTTTGTAATATCCACCCGGAAAGGATCTGTCCACGCTATTCCGCAATTGACTCCATTGACAAATACTTCCGCCATATTAGCTACTTTGCCTACATTCAACCAGATTTGTTTACTTTTTATTTTGGAAGTATCCCAGGAAAATGTTTTGGTATAAGTAGCCATTCCTGAATAATAACGAATGGATGAATCTTCTTGTTTACTCCAATTCATCAATGTTTTAAAAATCACTGGCTTTTGCGGGCCACCCAATTTAGCATCAAATGCTACAGTCCAGGGTCCTTCAATTTTTTGAACCTTCTTTGTTTCGATCCAGTTTTTACCATTGTTAGCGGATTGTTTCTTCGTCGCCTTTTTCATTACTATGAAGATGGAACCATTCGCAGCAAGCTTTACGGGCAACAGTGTTCTTCCTTTTTTGAATTGCCATGTTTTTGCGATCATCGTTTCACCTGTAACCGCATCCCACAATTCGGGTTCGCGTCCTTCAACATGAAGTGATAAATCCAGTTTCCTTTCTTTATTCTGTTGATTTGATACAAAATAAATATCAATTCCCGGCGCTGCCCTATGTGTCCACGCAATTCCATCAGCAGGTTTACCGGAAACATCGGTGGCAATAAAATCTCTTTCTACTCCAAGGCTTTCAAATGAATTGGCTTCAAATGGTGTTTGCACTACCCTACCTTTACCAACTTTCCATGAAGTAAAACCAAATTTTTTATTCTCTTTTTTATGATTCCAAATTGAATCAACAATTTCATTTATTTCTTCGTCTGCTGCCTTGTGATTATACAGGCTAAGAGAATTGTGAGGTTTTTTGTCAACCAATAAAGTAGCGCCACCTTCTACCATTTCTTTTAACTTTCTTGCCACTTCAACCGACATCCATCCTGCATTAGGAGACATTTTCCTATCGCCGGGTATTACCAGCAATTTATATTTTGCACCTCCTTTCAGTTCTACATCTCCATTATTTACGTTAGAAAAATGTAACAGCGCATCTCTATTATAAGAATCGTAAGCATAACCGTTTAATGGATTTACCCAATTTTCAGGATTAATAATATTTGCGGAATGAAAAACTCCGGGTGGTGATTCTTTTATTGGCTCACCCAAATTAAGAAGTCGCTTTTTTTCTTCGTTTACTGTAGCTTTTCCAAAAATTCCGGGCAACGTTGTTACGAGCCGGTCAGGCAGTATCGCGCGACGCGGTATTTCTTCACCGGTAAAAACAGCGATGTCCGTTACCGGCTTACCAATCTGTAGTAGCGTTTGGCAGCGTTTTGCATAATCTACCCATGCTTTGCCTTGTTGCCACCAGGTTTGATCTCTTTGAAAAAAAAGCCCGATGCCATCGAGCGTCATGCCCGGCTTTTTATCGAGTGAAGGATTGTGCATGAAAACATGATACACCAGCTTGTTGATTCCTAAAGCATAGTTCCTGTCCTGCAAAGTTTTTAACATGCCCGGATATTCATCCCACATAAGCCGCAACTCTGTAAATGCTTCTGCCTGTATGATCTGTTTTCCATAAATATGCGAGGCAGAAATAGCATCCAGCATATCATTCGGTTTATCGTGGGTCGGGCTTCTTAACCAAAATTCACCCATTGGAATATCAACAGCGCTATAGTGCAACATGCCGTCGCTTACCATCGTGGGAGCCACGCTTTCCGCTGTGAATGCGCAGCCTTTTTCATGGGCAAGATTTGCAAGCGTCACATAAAAATTATCATGCAAGAGTTCGATGATCGTTTGCCTTATGTCGTGCAAAAACCTTTCGGAAAGATCAGCGCTTTCGACAGGAACACCAGCCATTACGGGCAGATATGAATACAAATCGTAGCCACGGCGTTTTTTGAATTCTTCCCTGAAAACAGGTGACCAGTTCTGGCTTCCGCATTCCCAGCTATCCACATGAAATATTTTTAATACATCGTGTGCATTTGGGACTTTTTTAAATACTTCGCCAAACCAATTATCAAATTGCACTTTTATTGCTGCCGGATTAAATTTGTCGCATTCCAATCCTTTTCCGCCTCCGCCTGTCTCATTTTTATGACCAGTAGATGTATGCCCGATGCGAATAATTGTCCAGTTTCCCGGGGGAACTTTCCATTTTAAATGACCGGCTGAATCCATAAATTTTGTAACATCTACGATTCGATTCAGAGGAACACAAATCTTATCCTCAACCTGTTGTTCAGTCGTTCTTTTACTGATGCGCCAAACCTCTCCATTTTTGCCTTCGTATTCATCAATTTTAGGTTCTGATGAAAGTTCAATTCCGGCAATCTTTAAGACCGGTTTCCATTTGGCCGCATCAAGGTCTTCTGCACCGGGTTCTGATCCTCTCTTGCTAAACACGAAACGAAAAAAGCGCGCAGTGGTGGCCGGAATTACATGTGTATAGGCGGCTTCCGCATCCTGCCATCCTGAGCGTGGAGACACTAATCTTTGAAGAAATTTAAAATTTTTCCCATCGTCGCTTGTTTCTATAATCAAGCGGTTTGATTGATAATTTGTTTTGCTGTGAATAACAATAGAGCGACAGGTAAAACGTTTTTCAAAAGCATATTGTATCCAGCAACTATCGGCACTGCTGAAATTTTTTGTGTTATTAGGATCAGTCAAAAACCGCGCATCAATCGCAGGTTTACTTGTAGTAACGATTGGCACTACCGTTGTTGTTGAAACCACTTTTCCAACAGGCGAAAGATATGCAAACACGGCGATGTCACGGTAATAATTCTCATTCGTTTCCGGCGTTGCTAAAGTATCATTAAAAAGCTGACCACCATCTACCTGCTTTTTTGTCCATACGATTTTTTGCATCGACATCGCAGGCGTAACCCACGGGCCACCGGCAAGAGCAAAGCCGTCACTTACGTGCATGGCCAGTTTTACTCCAATCCGCTTTGCTTCACTGAAAGCATAACGAACCATATCCCACCATTCGGGAGTTAACTGTTCCACCGGCGGCTGCATGTAAGCCGTATCCGCACCTTTTATTGTCATTAAATAGGCACCGGCAATTCCTGATTCTTTCATCGCTTCAAGGTCGGCGGTAATTCCTTCTTTGCTTACGCTTGCATGATACCAGTACCAGAAAACCCAGGGAGCGGCGGACTCGGGAGGAGATTGAAAATCTTTTTTCAAATTGAAAACTGAACCCGGCTCAAGCTGTGCGAAGCAGGTGAAATTGGCAAGGCCCGATAAAATAAAAAGAAGAAGAAATGTTTTTTTCATGATCAAAAATTGCCTTTCAATCTTACGAATCAATTATGAATGACCGAATCTCAATTCTAATCTAATTCTACAGGTGGAGGATGAATTTTAACTTTATACCCAATCAGCCCAAAGAAAAGTATTACGATAAAACACACCAGCGGCACGATGTATCCGGTCTGGATATTATCAGCGTTCAGATCAATGACCGTTCCCATGATGTAGGGAAATACGGCGCCACCGACAACAGACATTACCAATAATGATGAACCTATTTTAGTATCCTTTCCCAACTCCGCTATGCCCAAGGTAAAAATAGTAGGAAACATAATTGACATAAAAAAACCCAATGCACCAAGAGAGTAAATTACATATCCGCCTTTACCGCTGATAGCCACAACGCATAGAATCACAGAAATCATTGAATAAAGTGAAAGTAATTTTTGAGATGAAATAAATTTCAGCAAAAAAGTTCCCGTAAAGCGGCCGGCCATAAACAACAAACCATAAATCCCCAAATAATACCCCGCATTTTTTTCATCAATTCCACCACCCTTTTCGGCCATCCGGATAAAAAAACTGGTTACACATACCTGCGCTCCAACATACGCAAATTGAGCAATGACAGCCCATCTTAAATGCTTTCGTTTAAATGCTTTAAAAAATTGAGCCGGTCTCGCAATTTTAGTATCGTCTTTTACTTCAGGAAAATGAAAGAAACTAAAAAGAAAGGCTACCAGCAGCAAAATACATCCTAAGATTATGTAAGGCATCTTAACGGTGGAGGCTTCCGAATTTAAA
Organism: Chitinophagaceae bacterium; assembly: GCA_025933935.1. Lineage (GTDB taxonomy): Bacteria > Bacteroidota > Bacteroidia > Chitinophagales > Chitinophagaceae > Ginsengibacter. The sequence goes on along the minus strand of JAICYZ010000074.1, from coordinate 7,638 downwards.
TAAGCCAAACGTTGAGCTGTGGTCATTGCCGCTAATTGACCTTCGGTGAAATCAATGCCGGATAAAATAAAAGCAGCTCCTACAAGAGGCGCAACGAAAGCAGCTAAGCCATTAAAAGCGGCTGCCAGGTTTAAGCGTGTCCCTGCACTTTCCGGCGAACCTAATACGGCAGCATACGGATTTGAAGCAGTTTCCAACATGGCAAGCCCACAGCCGATTATAAATAAAGCCAATAAAAAAAAATCGAAACTTCTTGTGTTCGCGGCGGGCACAATCAAAAAAGCACCGGAGGCAAATACCAGTAAACCAACAATTATTCCCTTTTTATATCCCCATTTTTTTAAAAACATGCCTGCAGGAATGGCCATAAGAAAATAAGCGAAAAATACCGCTGTATCAACAAGGCTTGATTGCCTGTTATTCAGCTCGCATGCTTTTTTTAAATGTGGAACTAAAATAGAATCTAAATTGTGAGCCATTCCCCACAAAAAGAAAAGGCAGCTTATTAAAATAAATGGAACAAGATATTTGTTTTTTGAATTTCTGCTTTCCACAACGTTTACTGAAACAGGTTTTATTACAAGGTCAACAGCCGGTACTTGGGCCATATAATTTAATTTTATTTTAAAAACTCCGCAGGCGAAAAATAGGATAAAGCTTTAAGTCCACTTTTATCTATAACATTGAACGAATGACAATTGAACTCATCGACCAGCTTGTTCCTTAACAAGCAAAATATGATCGCACACCAAAACCACTTCGCCTTTTTGATTTATGATTTCTACGTGTTCAGTTACTGTTCCATAACCCTCTTTGTTTGAACCCGATTTTTCAGATATACTTACTTCTGCGTGAATCGTATCTCCGATAAAAACAGGTTTCACAAACCGTAATCTATCATATCCTTTAGAAAAAGCTTCCGGATTTATTTCAGAAGCAGTTAAACCAATACCAATGCTGAAAATCATAGTGCCATGTGCAATCCGTTGTTTAAAGGGTTGTGTTTTGCACCATTCGGCATCCAAATGATGTGGGAAAAAATCGCCGGTATGACCGGCATGGACGATAAAATCAGTTTCTGTTATCGTTCTTCCAAGCGTGATTCTTTTTGAACCCAATTCATAACTATCAAAAAAAACAGACTTAAAATACATGCTCTTTTATTTTGTTAGCAACAGTTTTTTTGCTGCCAACGTTTTTAATAAAATTGATACTAAACATTTACAACAATACCTCCGGCATCGCTTGATAAGTAAGCGCTTTCTACCACAGCCATTGTTTTTATTACGTCTTCGACACTTGTTGTTAGTATATCTGATGAACCTTCTTTAAACCGCATGAGGTTGCTCATCGAACCAATAAATGCTTCCGGAAACCACGAGCCTTCAATCTTTTTTGTTTTCCAAACCGGTTTTTTGTTTTCTTCCAATAAACAAAATTCAAACTTATCGGGAAGGCCGTTTGGATAATCCATCAATAGTCCCATTTTAGCTTTTATTGCGCCCTTTGTGCCTTCCCATTTTATAAAACTTTCTTCGTTTGTTGGTCCAAACACATGATCATGATTGGTATTAATAACGCCGCGTATCGTATTTCCATAATCCATTATAATTGTGGAACGGGTTGACGGTAATTTTTTTGCAGGATGCTGTAAAGTTTTTGCCATTACACTTGCAGGATCGCCGAGAAATGAACGGATCAAATCAATGTAATGAATGCTATGGTATTGGATCTCCAGCCGAGGCCGATCAAACACAAAAGGAAACAAGTGCCATGGTGTATTAACGGTAACCCGGATTTCCATGTCATATAATTGGCCGATAAAGCCACCCTCAATCAGGTATCTTGCAGCATTCACAAACGGCGCAAACCGCAACTGGCAATTGATTGCTGCGACTAAGTTTTTTCTGCGGCACACAGCTAATATTTCCTCGCTCTGCCTATAATTATCACCCATAGGTTTTTGAATCAATACAGCGCTGCCATCAGGCAATTGCTCCAGTGATTCAACAAAATTTTCAGGAACAATTGTTATATCATAAACGGCATTTTCCGGTGCCGCTGACACTGCATCAGAAATGGAATCGTAAACATTAGGAATGTTCCATTGCGCTGCTAATTTTCCTGCTTTAGCTTTCGTTCGATTGGTGATTCCCAACACCGGGAAACCAGCTTTTTTATATGCCGGTAAATGAGCATCGCCAACAATTCCCCCCGCTCCGATGATGATGATCGGCATTGAAGTTTCAGGCAACTGAGGTTTATAGGGTATTTTCATTATCAATTTAAATCGTGATTGTGTTAGGAAGAATGAAACGTTTTTATTATCCTTTTGATCAAGAAATAAGTATTCGTGTTATTTGTTTATTTACTATAAGTTTCACAAATTCTCTCAGGAAACAATTACAAATTTTATCTGATCCTTTAAGAAATTTAATTTGCATCCATCATAAATTATAAAATTGCATGGCATTACTATAAAATAATTTTCCCTTTGCTTTGTCATTCAATAAAGAATTAATTATTTCTTTATAAGTATTCCAGATTGTAAGATAGTTTTCTTTCAACAACGATACAGGCCAATCGCCGCCACACATGCACCTGTCTTCTCCGAAAACTTCCAAGGCAAAGGAAATATGAGGTTTAATATTGTCGGAATTCCATTTTTCTACATCTGTTGGTAACTTTCCGAGTCCTGAAATTTTTGCATAAAAGTTTTTGTGTTTCGCCGCTTCTTTTATTAACTCACTCCATTCTTCAAATTCTTTTTTTGAAGCGTCAGGCGGATTATTAAGATGATCAAAAATCATTTTCAATTCCGGAACTTTATTCGCGACAGTCAATGCCGTTTCAATGTGTTCTGTTGTAATGCCAACAACATCATAAGGCAAGTCATAATCTGCTAATATTTGTAAACTTTTTATCACATCATCCTGCAAAAGCCACTTCGCATCCGGCTCGTCATGTATTAAATGCCGAACGCCTTTAAAATATTTATTGGCCAGATATTTTTCTTTTAATGCCTTTTCAGTTGCAACAGGATCTGTCAATGGTACCCAGCCTACAACACCTGCAATCCAACCGGATTTCTCCGCTACTTGAAGCATCCAGTCAGTGTCTTCAAAATTATTAGCAGCCTGCACTAACACACCTCCTGTAATTCCCGCCGCTACACGATCATCTTCCAAATCTGAGATGTCATAATTACGATGAAGTATAGACGTATCATTTTTTAACCAATCATAGTCCGCATATTGAAAATTCCAGACATGAATATGAGTATCTATAATTCGCTCAACCATATTTTTTATTTCAACAAATTTTTTTAATTGAAATTTTGTATCAGTTTATTAAAAATTCTTTTTCAATTTGTTCATTGTGCTCACCCAATATTGGTGCACCTTTTGACGAAGTTAAAAAATTTCCGTCCACACGAATAGGGCATCGGGTAGTCGTAATATGTAAGCCACTGCTTGTTTTTACTGAAAGATCCATATTCAGAACTTGATACCCTTCTTCATTTATTAATTCCTTATAATCCATTACCCGTGCGCACCAAATATCAGCAGCTTCTAAAATAGATATCCATGTGCCAGTGGTTTCATTGGAAAGCCAATGGGCAAGTATTTTTTTTATTTCATCACGCTTTAAAAACCATTTACTTTTATCCGTATATTTTTTCAGCTCTTCGCAACCAATCAAATCACCCAATTGTACTATATTAGTCATCGCCAAAGCAAGATAATTATCTTTCGTTTTATAAATTCCATAAGGAGCTGCAATATAGGCATGAGCGTTGTTAATTTTACTTCTGACAGGAAGCTGGTTTCCATCGTTGAAAAAACAAGTAAGCACTTCAAACTGGAAGTCAAGAATGCTTTCAAACATACTCACCTGCACTAATGCACCTTCACCGGTAATCGCTCTTTGATACAAAGAGGCAAGGATTCCCTGTGCGATATGAGCGCCGGCAAGAATATCAACGACTGAAACCCCCATGGGCGTCGGCTGTTCGTTATTATTATTACTCAACCATGTAAGTCCGGAAACCGCCTGCAATAAAAGATCCTGACCTGGCAGGTCTTTCCATTCACCCTCATTTCCATAACCACTCACTTCCGCATATATGATTGACTGATTCAGTGCTTTAACGGTTTCATAATCCAATCCCAACCGCTCCATCACACCAGGCCTGAAATTGTGAAGCATAACATCAGCCTTTGCAATCAACAGCTTTATTTTTTTCAGATCTTCTTCATTTTTCAGATCGGCTACATAGCTTTCTTTATTACGATTGATCGCATGAAAAATAGTCGATTCCCCTTCAACCATTACATCCGAAACATATAGCTCACGACAAATATCACCCGATACCGGCTTTTCTATTTTAATAACCCGTGCACCCATATCTGCCAAACGCAAACCAGCGGATGGCCCAGATAAAAACTGGCTGAAATCCAATACCATTATATCTTCCAATAAATTCATAAAGTGCTGTTTGAAACCAATTCTTCAATTATTTTTTGATTATGTTCACCCAATTGCGGCGCCGGTTTTCCTGCAAATAATCTTTTTCCATTCATTCGGATCGGGCAACGGGTTGTTGTAATTACTTTTTCTTCTGAATTGGAAATTGTCTGCTCCATTTGCAGCACTTTATATCCTTCACTTTGCACCAATTGTTTCCAATTTAAAACGCCTGCACTCCAGAGGCCATGAGTCTTCAATTTTGTGAGCCAATGGTCTGAGCCTTTTGTTATTAAATGTTGAGCGATGATGTTTTTTATTTCGTCCCTTTTGCTAAATGCATCTTGTTGCTGAAACTTTTTTAACGCAGGAATTTCAAGGCTATTACCAATCCTTTCGATACTGGCCATGGCAATCGCAATAAAGCCATCAGCCGTCGCATAAATTCCATAGGGCGCACTTAATAAAGGATGGCCATTATTGACCATGCTCCTTTCAGGCAACAAACCACTGGAATAAAATGTGGTAAACAATTCAAACTGAAAACCGACCAGCGATTCCATAAGGCTTACTTCTATTAAAGCTCCAACACCTCTTTTTTGCCTGCGAATAAGCGCGGCTAAAATTCCCTGTACCAAATGCGCACCGCAGATAATATCTGCTATTGATATCCCGAATGGAACGGGATTTTCATCGGCGTTACCTGTAGTAAACACAAGACCTGACATAGATTGGAGCAAAAGATCTTGCCCGGGCTTATCTTTCCACGGACCCTTCTTTCCATAGCCGGTAATTTCAGCATAAATGATTTTCGGATTTATTGATTTCATGGCTTCATAACCCAGCCCGAATTTCTCCATAATTCCAGGCCGAAAATTTTGGGTAACAACATCTGCCTTCTCAATCAATTTTTTTATTAAAGAAATATCGTCAGTATTTTTTAGATCCGCAGCAAAGCTTTCTTTATTACGATTGATCGTGTGAAACAATAAGCTGCTGTCGTCAACCCAAAGATCTTTAATGGGAAGCCGGCGACATCCATCACCATTTTTTCTATTTTCAATTTTAATAACGCGTGCGCCCATATCGGCCAGCCGCAAGCCTGCTGAAGGGCCGGATAGATATTGACAAAATTCCAAAACGATTAAACCTTTTAAAGGAAGTTGGCTCATGATTTTACGATCAAATTTGAGAAGTAACTTTTTTTATATAATTCATTCATCTCTTTTAAAACTTTTCGGGCATTTATATTTCCGATCAAATATTCCTGCAACGGGTTTCCGGCATTATCCTGAAAAAATAAATATCCATTGTACCTTGGCCTTATATAACCGTTTTCCATTACAGGAAGAATATTTTTAAAAAAATTATTACAAAGAGAATTCGCTTTTTCACTTGTCCATCCTGCCTTATGTCCTGGTTGTCCGCCATGTTCCACATAAAAAGTTGACTGGCATTTCGCAGATGTTATTTCTTTGGCAAACTGTATTGCATATTCCTGGTGTTGACTGAATGCAGAGACTGCTAATCCTGTCCCGCCAATGGTACCGCGCAATTTTACCGTGTTTTTATAGGTAACAAGGTTTGTATAAGTCAAAATATTTTTTGCAAATCCCTGCCTAGAATAATTGCTGTAGCAATAAGCAAAAGGGCAATACCAACAGTCATCAGTTTTTGTCATCAGCTCCGCCACGGCGATGGGATTATTGCTAAACATTTTTTTATCAACAACAGCATACAATTCTTTCATCGTTTCCAAAGCCGAGACGCCGGTCGCTTCGTCTATCACTTCTTCATTTGATAAAAATGGCGTTTTGCCAGTTGCTATACAAAACGTAAAAAGGTTCATCAACAGATCTATAGGAATGCCCGGTACTGCTACTTTTCCTTCCCTGGCCAACGTTATTACGTCCTCCCAGGTAGCTGGTATTTCTCTTTTGTTTTTTTCAAAAAGATCAGCGCGGTAACTGGCAGCCGGCACTGCTGCGTCTATTGCAAGCGCCCATTGATGCCCATTGTAATTATAGCTTAAAAGAGAGCCGCCGACTGTATTTTCTAATTGATCATTAAGAAATTCTTCTGATAAATATTGTTCCAGTGGCAACACACATTCCGTTGCTGCCGCACAACCAACCCACGGATGATCTATAATCAGAAGATCATATTTTTCAGCAAGCTTTTCCACTGGGAAATCTGCGAATTGCTGCAACGTTCTTTTCTCCCAATTCACTTCAACCTCAGGATATAATTCTCCAAACCTTTGTGCATAGGCCATTAGCGGTGTAAAACCCCTGCTATGTGCCCACGTAATTCCTTTTAAAATAATTTTGTTCATCTGCAATCGCTATTCCTGTTATTTGCCTGAAGATTTCAAAATAAAAAATCACCGTAAAAGTTAGTTTACTGCATTTGGATGAAAATAAATTCAAATTTCCCTGCAAATACGCTAACCTCCTCAGGCAAGAAACCAATCTATTTTTACACTTTTTAAGTTCAACTTTTAAAGGCGAATTATACCGCTCAATGATGAATAAAATTAATATTCTATTAAAGCAGAAACCATGTCATCATTAACTAAAGAGATGGATTATCTGCCTATTATCTTTGTATAAATTACCTTACAAATATTTCAAAAAAAGATGTTCTTCGCCATTTCACTTGCACCAATTTTTTTATCGAAATAAGGTTTTATATAAAAACGGTAACTATAATTTTTTGCCGGAATTTGATATTTTTTTAATGGTGCCCCAACATTGCTCCAGCTATCGTTTCCACCAACACCCATTTGTTTTAAATCAATATTCAGCGTAACAAATCCGGGGTCTTTCAGATCTATTGTATGCTTTGCGCTGTTCAGGTTTTTTTCCGTGTATGGCCATGCGCTCATGCTTAGCAAACTATCTGCAACGATCAATAAGCCACTTTTTGAAGTCCCATTTTGCAAATTCATCCACCGAATATCTGTACGATTTCCATTTTCCTGCGGAACCACATACGGTTCGTCAAAACGGCTTATTGGCAAGGTGTAAATGCCAACATCAAACCCATAATTCTTATCAATATAATTTTCATACAATCCGCGACCATACCATTGTATGGTTGTATCATCTTGGTTGATGCCGCATTGCATACCAACTTTTGGAATGTTTGGCAAACTATCATTTGCTGTTA
>JAICYZ010000239.1 GCA_025933935.1 Chitinophagaceae bacterium | reverse complement strand
CAGCAATTCAATATTTTTAAATACCTCTATTTCTATAATGGTGCCGGTATTGGCGCCGGAGATTTTAATAATGATGGAAAAATTGACCTGTTTTTTGCGTCAAACCAGGGCGCAAATAAATTGTATCTCAACAAAGGAAATTTACAATTTACCGATGTTACAACTGAAGCAAAAATTCCGGATGACGGCGGCTGGTCGACAGGAGTTTCTGTTGTGGATATCAACAATGACGGGTTATTGGATATTTATATTTGCCGGGTTGGAAATTATGAAACGTTACACAGCCACAATGAATTGCTTATTTGCCAGGGAATAGATAAAAATGGCGTTCCATATTATAAAGATGAAGCAAAAGAATATGGCTTGGATTTTTCGGGATTCAGCACACAGGCAGTTTTTTTTGATTACGATGGCGATGGTGACCTGGATATGTACCTGATGAATCATACCATCCATCAGAATGGCACTTTTGGTATCAGGGAAAAATTATTAGTTACAAAAAACCCTTTTTCCGGAGATCGCATGTACAGGAATAATGGCAACAATACTTTTACAGATGTAACCAAACAATCCGGAATTCACAGCTCGGTTTTAGGATATGGATTGGGAATTTGCGTTTCAGATATTAATCTCGATGGATGGCCCGATATCTATGTTGGCAACGACTTTCATGAAAATGATTATCTATATATCAATCAGAAAAACGGAACGTTTAAAGACGATTTGAACAATGAAATAATGCACACCAGCCAGTTTACAATGGGCGTGGATGTAGCCGACCTGAACAATGATGGTTATCCGGAAATTATTTCCATGGACATGCTTCCTTCCGATCCAAAAATTTTAAAAAGTGCGCTGGGTGAAGATGAATACGATCTGTTTTATGAGAAACTTTCTTACGGATATAATTATCAATACACAAGAAACAATCTGCAGTTTAATCGCCGCAATGGGATGTTTAGTGAAATCGGTTTGTACTCAGGTGTGTATGCTACAGATTGGTCGTGGGCACCTTTGCTGATGGACTTTGACAATGATGGTTTGAAAGACCTTTTTGTTTCAAACGGAATTTCAAAAAGATTAAACGACATTGATTACATCAATTATGTTTCCGGCGACGAGTTGCAGGCAAAGATGCGTTCCAATAAATTAGATAATAATGATATGGCGCTGATTGATAAATTTCCGCAAACGAAAATTCCCAATCGCTTTTTTAAAAACAATGGAGATATGGCTTTCGAAGATATTGGAGATGCAGTAAATGGAAATAGATCTTCTTATTCAAACGGAGCGATCTATGCGGATTTAGATAATGATGGCGATTTGGATGTAGTTACAAACAATATTGATCAACCGGCTTTTTTATACAGAAACACTACGAATGATAAAGCGGTAAAACCTTATTTTGATATCAAATTGCAAGGTCCGGAAAAAAACATAAATGCGCTGGGGGCAAAAGTGATTTTATATGCAAACGGAGGGATCAGAACCTATGAAAATTACCCGGTGCGCGGCTTTCTGTCGAGCATGCAAGTGCCTGTTCATATTGGGTTAGACAAAACTAAAGTGGATTCCGTCTTACTCGTTTGGCCGGATAATTCTTACCAGAAAATTGACTATAAAATCAATTCTCTTATAAAAATCAGTTATCAAAAAAATCTTCCAAAATTTGATTATTCGGAAATCACTTCTCATTGGAAAAACCCCACAAAACCAATGGAAGACATTACTTCGCAAACCGGCCTTTTATACAAGCATGAAGAAAATGCTTTCCAGGAATTTAACCGCGAACCATTGCTTCCGCACATGCTTTCTACTGAAGGACCGGCGCTTGCAGTTGGCGATATAAATCAGGATGGGTTAGAAGATGTTTTTATCGGTTCATCCAAATGGAAAAAGCCGGCTGTTTTTCTTCAACAAGCGAATGGAAAATTTATAAAAAAAGAAGAGCCGGACCTGGATAAGGACAGCACTTATGAAGATGTAAGCGCCTGTTTTACGGATGTAAATAACGATGGTTTTCGCGACCTCATTGTCGCCAGCGGAGGTAATGAATTTTTTGGTAAAGATCGCAACCTTACGCCGCGTGTTTATCTCAATGATGGGAAGGCAAATTTCCATAAGGTAGACAATGCCTTTGTTAGTTTATTTGTAAATGCGTCGTGCATTGTTCCTTATGATTTTAATGGAGATGGCAAAATGGATTTGTTTATCGGAGGACGATCAGTGCCATGGAATTATGGTCAAATTCCTCAATCGTATTTATTGCAAAATGATGGCACAGGTAAGTTTACAGACGTAACTGAAAAATATGCAAAAGGCTTGTCACACATTGGTTTTGTAACATCAGCGCTCTGGTTTGATATTGATAAAGACGGCGACAAAGACTTAATTCTTACTTTAGAATGGGGTGGCATTATTGCATTTATTAATAATCACGGAACCTTTACCAAAAAGATATTAACCGATAAAAAAGGGTGGTGGAATTTTGTGTTGCCTGTGGACCTGAATAATGATGGACACATTGATCTGATTGCAGGAAACTTAGGATTAAACAGTCGCTTAAAAGCAACAAACGATGAACCAGTGAGGATGTACTATAATGACTTTGATGATAACGGCAAAAAGGAACAGATCCTTACCTATTACCTGGACGGAAAAGAAATTGAGTTTGCAAACAAGGGTGAATTGGAAAAACAAATTCCTGTGATTAAAAAAAGATTTTTGTACGCGCAGGATTTTGCAAAAGCATCTCTGAAAGATATTTTTACCGAAGAAAAATTAGAAACCGCGGATACTTTAACTGCCAATTATTTTTCAAATGCAATTCTGATGAATGACGGAAAACTAAACTTCTCGGTACATGCAATGCCATGGCAGGCGCAGCTTTCACCATTTAAAGCTGGTGTGATCATAGATGCGAATGGCGATAATCTACCAGATATATTATTAGCAGGAAATTATTATGACAACAATATTCAGATGGGCCGATATGATGCGGATTTCGGAACTATTTTGTTGAACAAAGGGGCTGGAAAATTTGAAGCAACACCGATTAATGGATTGCAGATAAAAGAACAGGTACGTCATATCGGCGAAATCAATATTGGTAAAAAGAAAGCCTATATTCTAGCAAGGAATAATGATAGTACAATGGTAATTCAGTTTCGGTAGAAATTGATTATTAAATTACTGGATTAGTGAATTTTTGTTTAGAATACTTTAGATGGTTTAGAAAAGTAGAAAAGAGAATTGGCTTTATTTGTTGCTTGGCTACCTCTAAAGTTTTTGACTGAAACTTTATGCTGTTGTCCTAAGTGCTTAATGTCTTTAGAACAGATCTGAACGAGTGCCTGTTCGTACTAGTTGCAGCAGGTTTATATCGTCACTCCAAGCTCTTTTAAAAATTCCTTAACCAACCTGGTTTTTCCATCCGGTACTTGTATTTCCAATGTTTCCATAATTGCTTCCTTTGCTTACAAAGTTAAAAAATTAAAATGATTCGTTTTGCTTACTAAAGTTGAGACATTACGGCACCGGCGTATAAATATTAGTAATCCACTTGGTAGTATCAGGCTGTTTGCTTCTGTCTGTTACCAGCGATTCAAAAGGGATGGCCATAGCGGTTTTTTGATAATCGCTGATGAAAACCTTCATTTGGCGCAACGCTTCCTGCACGGTTTTATCTCCGCCTTTTACTTCTGCTGTCAATACTTTCCATGGCACAAAACGGCTGAAAGATATTTCACTATTCCCGGGAAGTTCTTTATTCACGGGGATTGCGACCATCGTTTCGAATGTAGAATCTTCGAGCTTTTTTACATGCAGCATCGGAAAATTATTTTCTTTAGCTTTTTCCGAAGCAATATATTTTTTTAGATTTCCGATTAAAGAATAGATTTCAGTTGTAGTAGGATAAGTTGATGAAATCTTTTTTGTAAGAACCATCGTAGAATCTTTCGACATGATTACGTGTAGATTGATCCCGTAAATATTTTCTTTATTATCCAAAAATATCCTAAGGCCGGAAAGAATTTCAGACATATTATTTTTAATATTTTCAGCCTCATTAAATTTTAATATCCTTGTTACCGGATTAAGACCGGTTTTCAACACGCATTTCCACATGACAACTACTGAATCTATGTTCAGTTTGATAATAACTATTTTACTTTCATGTGTCGAACCATCACGAGTGATTGCAACTTCAATTGCATTATAAAATTTTTCCGAGAGGTGATAGTTATATCCTTTATAAAAAAATGAGCGTGATGAGTCATCATATTTTTTATTTGAAGAAGAATCCTGCGGCCACCATTTATACCACGTCTTTTCATTGCTCAAAACCCTGAAAGCGCCGTTGATATTGCAGTTGATATATTCAACTTTGGATATTTCTAATTTTGATGGAATAAAAATGTAAACAGCGGCTAATAATAAAATGCAAATAGAAACAAAAACGATCAACAGCTTTTTCATCATTAGAAAAAATAAGATTATCGTGCAAAATAATGAAAGGAAATGTATGGAATGAATATCTTTTAAGATCAGTTTTTATTTCACATAAAATTTTATTTCCTTTAAAATAACTATCGGCTATTTTAAAAAAGTCGGTTTTACTAAAACAAAATCAGCTTATTTATTTGTTTACTCAATTATTAAAAACAAAGCCACCCACGCTTATGATCCAATTTGCCCGATTAAACGCCTTCGCCTTTCTCTACAATCTTTTGTGATAAAGATTCTTTTATCGACCGGCGCCTGCGCCACAACTGGCCTTTATGATAAACGGGCACTTCACTTCCCAATAATTTCCCCCATGGTTTTAATCCTTCTACCCTGGTAAAAATTATTTTCAGAACCGCTATAAATGGAACAGATAAAAACATTCCTGCAACTCCCCAAACTGCGCCCCCAAGCAAAACAATTATCAAAGAAACAAGCGCATTGATCTTTACCTGGGATGAAACAATGCGCGGTACCAAAATATTATTATCAATAAACTGGATAATTGCATAACCGATAATAATACCCAACTGCGTTGAATAACCGTCTTTTGTAACTGTTGCAATCAGCACAGGAAGAGCAATTGCAATGATTCCGCCAATGTATGGCAACACATTCAATAGCGCGCCAATAACACCCAGCAAAACCGCATATTGAACTCCAAGAATTAATAAAGCGGCTGAATTCAATATCGCAACAATAATAGCTTCCAAAAGCAAACCGACCATATAACTTTGAATAGCATTTTTTGTTTCTTCTAAAACCTTACTTACCTGCGTTGAATTTTTTTCTGCAAAAACTTCATACAGAAAATTCAGGATAAGTGTTTTATAAAACAGCATGAGAAAAATATAAATAGGCAAAAGAACCACCATGCTTAATGTACCTAAAACGGTGCCCAACGTCTGTCCTATCAAAGGCTTTAGGCTCTCGCCTGCCTCGGAAAGCATTTGGCTTTGTTTGGCAATGGATAAAGAATAATTATTTTGTAACCAGAGCTGCAGGTTGTGAAAAAGTAGGGAAAACTTCTTTTCCAATAACGGCATATTCTCAGAGAACTTTACAATTTGTGAAGAAATAAAATAAAGTATGCCGGCAACAAAAAGAATGGCAAGCAATAAAGAAATTGATATAGCTACAATTCTGTTTATTTTTTTCTTTAAAAGAATATTTACAAAAGGATTTAATAGAATGGCGATCATCAATGCAAATGCCAACGGAACAAGGATACTTCTTAATTCAAAAAGCATAAACACAAAAAGCATTATGCCAAAAAGAGTAACTGTTGACCTGAAAAAGAAGGGATATTTTTTTTGCATAAATAATGAATGTGCTTTGATAAAAAAAAAGAAAGAGAAATGAAAGGATTGCACTTATTTTTCTAAAATATTTTAGTAAAATAAAACAAACAGAAGCACACAAAAAATTTTATCTGTTTCATAAAAAAACCTCACAGGTTTTAAAATCTGTGAGGT
>JAICYZ010000166.1 GCA_025933935.1 Chitinophagaceae bacterium | reverse complement strand
CTGGTAGTTTTCCTGTTACAAAAAGGTAAGCGTCCTAAATAAAAAATGATTGAAGAAACAGAATTAATTCCCGAATTATTTCGAAAGGAATTTTCAAAAATGGTTGCGGTCATAAGTAAGCTCTATGGGCTGCAATATATTGAGATCGCTGAAGATATTGTTAGTGAAACCTTTTTAACTGCGACTGAGAACTGGACAAAAAAGGGTATTCCAACCAACCCAACAGCATGGCTATATGCAGTGGCCAAACAAAAAACCTTATATCATTTCAGGCGTAAAAAAATCTTTGACAAAAAAATAGTTCCTCAAATAAAAGTATCAGCCGATACCATTGCAGAAACAAAAGAGATGGATTTTTCAACAAAAAATATTAGAGACAGCCAGTTGGAAATGATGTTTGCTATTTGTGATCCAGTAATTGCAAGTGAAGCTCAGATAGCGCTTGCCCTGCGTGTGCTTTGTGGTTTTGGAATTGAAGAAATAGCAGAAGCTTTTTTCAGCAATAAAGAAACGATCAATAAAAGATTATTCAGGGCAAAAGAAAAATTAAGAGCAGAGAAGATCGAGTTAGAAATGCCATCCGAAAAAGAAATCAATAGCCGTCTCGACAATGTGCTGCACATCATTTATTTGCTGTTTAATGAAGGATATTATTCTGCCACTCAAAATCAACTATTGCGAAAAGATTTTTGCATGGAAGCGCTCAGGCTGGGTTTGATACTTACAGAATACAGCAAGACCAGTTTGCCGAAAACAAATGCTTTGGTTGCGTTGATGAATTTTCAGGCTTCAAGGCTTGACGCGCGGCAAAACGATCTTCATAATGTTATTTTATATGAAGACCAGGATGAAAATCTTTGGGATCAGAATTTAATAGAACAAGGTATTCACTTTTTAAATTTATCTGCCCGCGGAAACGATCTAAGTTCTTATCATTTGGAAGCAGGAATTGCTTTTTGGAATTGCCAAAAGGAAGATACCAATGAAAAAAGGGAAGCTATTTTACGTCATTATAATTTATTACTGCAAATTAATGATTCGCCGGCTGTGGCATTAAACAGAGTTTATGCTTTGTATAAAGCAAGGGGAAAAGAAATCGCGTTGCCAGAAGCGGAAAAATTATATGTGCCCAACAATCATTTTTATTTTACACTTCTTGGCGAATTGTATGAGGGAAATGATAATGAAAAAGCAAAAGCGAATTTTGAAAAAGCCTATTTAATGGCAAAGACTGAAAGTGAAAAACAGTTAATAAAACAGAAAATGAAAAACCTTTAATTGAAACAACAATTGCTGCCGTTCATCTAAAATAAGAATCTCAAATATAAGTTGCTTCACTGCCTGGGAAACACTTTTAAAACAAAGCAAGTTCCGGGTTTCCTATACTGCGATGTGTTCCAATCTTTGCAACAGAATTTTAAAATAAAAAATGCAAAGATTCACATGCGCAACGAACGGAGTGGCCACAGGCCAACAATTCATCAACTGACAATACTAAAGAATAAAAATTTTTAGAAAAATTGCTTGTCCAATTTTGATATGCTCGGTCATTATTCAGGTATCAGGAAACTATTTTCTAAATACAAAAAACTAAACATCCGATTCTATAAATTTTTTAACTACTATCAATTATGAATATTTTTCCGGCACTCACTTTTTTTCACGTAACAGGAGCCATCACCATATTTATATCCTGGGCACTCGAGTATAGTTATTTAACACCAATGAGGCAATCGCTAATGGCAGATAATGAAGACGTCGCTTTAAAAGAAATGAAGCAATACAAAAAGATTGGATCGGTTGGTGTGTTGATAACATTAACTACGGAGATCTGGTTAATGGTAGCACTTTGGGGATATAAGCCCTGGATTATGATGTCTATCATTTCCATAGTGCTTCTTATAATCACAGAAACATTGTTTTCACGAAAGGCAATTTCATTCAAGACAGATAAATATAGAAGTATGTCCTACGAGGTATCTTCTATCAGGCTTCGGATAGCAATAGGAATAGGCATAGTAGCATTAATGGTTTTTAAAACTTCTGATTTTTTATCGTCAATATTTATCGTGATTACCTTTTTGATTGCCGGCGTCTTTTGGATAGCTCCACTGTTAAGAAAAACTGCATTTGCCTAAAAATTAAGAAAAGGCGGATAAAGGAAAAATCAAAAAAAAAAATTTTGATTGAGCTACAAGGAAAAAGATAACAAATAGCAACTCTCTGAAACCAATAAGCTCCGTGAAGAACTTGCGAATTTTAGCGGTTGATTTTCAGATGCTGCTATCAGTTTAATTAATGTCATAATTCACCCCTGTGATTGTCACGCTTAGCCGTTTTTCCGTTTTGAGCTTGAATTTACTTTTGTCTGACGAAATATTCGTGCTTTCATTTGGTCTGCAGTATACCGGACATGCGTATTTCTTTTCAATAATAATAAAATCTATCTCTATGTCTGAAACAAAACAAAGTTCTGTAAAAAGGCATTTCGGCTACTTTTCAAAAAAAGAGGATCGCGTCGATGACAAATTAGTTGCTGAATCTTCTTTTGATCTATTAAACAAAAATGCCAGGTATGTGCCCGTAATTTTTATCAAAAATGAATGTAAGGATGAAGCAAACCCCATTGAAATGTATGGCAAAACCCAGTTGTCACACTCCCACGAAAATAACGCCTCGCAAAGACAAAATTTACATGCGCATTTTTTAGAGGGGTTACTAAATAGTTCTTTTATCCACAGGGAAACGGGCGCTATTTTAAAGTTTGAAGAAAAAAAGAAAACCCGGCTTCTGGTTAAACGCGGCGTGATGCATATTTCATTATTGCTCGCAGACATTGCATTAATATATACCAAAGACAAGTTAGTATATGCCATTGACCGCGATGCTAAAAAATATTTGGTAGACAAGACGTTGAGAGAGCTTCAGCAGGAATTGGACGCTACTATTTTTTTTCGGGTTAGCCGGCAATATATTGTCAATGTCAATTTTATAAAAAGTTTTAAACCTTATAAAAAGGTAAAATTATTGGTTGATCTCAGTTTTAATCAATTGGCGGAACTTGTAATTGTGAGCCCGCAAGTGGTTCCTGTTTTCAAAAAATGGATAAATAATGCTTAGTTATTTGCAAATAATGCTTTTCGTTTTAAAAAAAATACTTGAGAGTATCTTTTTTGATTAAACTCATAGCTCATATTCAATCACAAACTCAATAAATATTTATTTGTAATTTAAATTGAACTAGGACGAATAAACCAATGAACATTTTTTTCTGCCGTAAGACGAAAGGATATTGTAAGACGAGATTCAACAATACCGGACGTGAGAAACCACCGCTCCGGTTCCTATAATGCTGTGCAATATGTTATATGGTGATGAAACATTGAAAGAGATATTTTTAAAGACATTGAAAAACGAGGAGCTACATTATGGAAATTGTGATAGAACAAGTTTCGGAAACGGCTAAGAACACATCCGTAAGATACGATGGATAAATGTAGCTTATAAAAGAAGGCGCCAATAGGAGCGCTGAGCCGCTTCGTACCAGCGAAGTACAATGTTAAGTCTCTGTTCTTAGATTGAGTTTTGGTATTACAAATACGGCCGATGTAAGGCTGGTTAGCCGCCTTTATAAACCGACACCCTACAATGATAAAAAGCTTACTTTATAGCATGCACAATTTAATAACTTTAAGTCTGACAGAGCAAGAGGTCGTAACATCGTTATTTAAAGAAAAAAGCTATAAAAAGGGAGACTTCTTTTTAGCAGAAGGACAAATTTGTAAACAAGTTGGGTTTGTTGGGAAGGGGTTAATGCGATACTACATTAACCATGATGGAGAGGAAAAAACATACGCCTTTTCACAGGAAAATGATTATATATGTAATTATGAAAGTTTTCTTCCCCAAAGCCCATCTTCAAAAATCATTCAGGCTTTAGAAGACAGTGATGTGTTAGTTATTTCGCATCACGACTTGCAAATATTTTATGCTGATGTCCGGGAAGGAGAACGTTTTGGCAGGATTGCAATTGAAGCTGTTTTTATACAATTACTGCAGGATATCAGTGCATTTTATACTGAAACACCCGAACTTCGTTATAGAAGGTTTATAAAAAACCACAGCGACTTGCTACAAAGAATTTCTCAATACCATATTGCTTCATATGTTGGTGTTAAGCCACAATCGCTTAGCCGCATTCGCAAAAGAATTTCAACGCAATCCTGATTTATTAACCCAGGTGCATCAATATTGGCTGCTGCCAGAGGAGCTTTGTGTCCTAATCTTAAATTATATTATTATGACAACAAAAATTTCTTATGCCATTGCATTTTTAACTGGCCTGGGATTAATTTTCCTTGGCGCGCGTTTTCTTTTATCGCCCGAAGTAGCCGAAGCCGGATTCGGCCTGCATTTTAATGAACACGGGGATTATTCATTTCACTATATGAAGGGTATCAGGGATATAGTTTCCGGACTGCTTATGTGTGTTTTTGTTTTGATGAATGAAAGGCGTGCTTTAGGTATAACTTTATTGACGGGAACACTGATACCTGTTACGGACATGCTTATTGTTCTGAGCAAAAGCTACAACAGTTTACCACAAGCGGTACCCCATATCATTGCAATTGTCATTTGTTTGGTATCCGGCATAATCTTATTGTTCACTAAACCATCAAAAAAATTCTATGAAAACACAAGGATTTCTTAAACTGATTCATTCAGCAGACAAAGATAAAGACAGTATATTGGAGATGAACATTCTTCCAGACGAAAAAACGCCATGGCATTATCACAGGTTATTTTCCGAAACGTTTGAAATAATAAAAGGCACACTGGAAGTAGGAAAAGGCAAAGACATTCGTGTATTAAAAAAAGGAGAAAGTGTTGCTATAAGGCCACACGAGAAACATTATTACCACAATATCTCTGGCGAGGAATGTGTTATAAAAGCGACTCTTAAACCCGGCAATAAGAATTTTGAAAATTCCCTTTATATTTTAAAAGGACTTGCTAAAGATGGACTAACAAATGCGGCAGGCACTCCTAAGAAATTTTCACACCTGGCACTGTTTATTTATCTAAACAACTCACGAATGGTTGGATTTCAAAAAATAGCGGAGCCAATATTTAACTATGTTGCTCAAGCAGCAATTAAAAAAGGACACTTAGAAGAATTGATAAAGAAATACTGCAAATAACATTTTAAAACAAACACAATGCAACAATTGCGAATTTATACGCTTATTGATAAGCAAACAGCAGAAGATTATTTTACAGGGTATTGGACTAAACATATCAAAAGCCTTCCGAAATATGGCTTCGAATGTAAAGGAGTTTGGATTGGTAACACAGCGGAATCAGAAAATCAGGTGATTGCAATTGTATCTTTTCCAGACCATGCGGATATTAAAGAAATGACTGAATGCTATATGAAAAGCTCGGATTTTATTCAAGAAATGGCAGGCTTCGACAAAAGCAAAATAACCAGTATAGAAACTAAAATAATGAAGTCTGCTGAGTTGCATTGAAACTTTGGACCTGGTTTATAACTAAAGTTACCGAAAACGATAGCACGGCTTGCATGCCTGTCAGAACTTCTAACGATGAGCCAGTCGTGCATCTTCTCATCGATAGTTTTACACGGCGGGAACCTTGCTCATGGAGTGAAAATAAACAAATAAAAAGAAACAATAAATCAATGAAACAATATTACGCACAACATGCAAAGATGATCGTCAAGCGAGACAAACGCGATGAAGTAATTCAACTCTTAAATAAGAGTACTAAGTTACTGCATGGGACACCTGGCTGTATCTACTATTTAATAAGCATAACGGAAGAACCTGACGTGGTGTGGGTATCCGAATTATGGGTCTCCAGGGAAGCGAAAGAAGCTCTTGCAACGAGCCCGGAAACGGCAAAAACAATGCAACAGCTCATGCGACTCATTGTATCGGTGACCGAGCGAACAGGCATGACAGTAGTTAGTGGTTTCGGTATCGAATAAAAGCGACAATCTTTCTCAATTCAGCGGTCTATATGTCATATGGAATCGGGCACGATTTGGCTTGTAAAACTTAACACAGATTGGAGTTATCCAGAAATAAATAGCTGCTGTCGATCAATTCTATTTTTTTGATCACTTAAATTTTTGCCTGTAAGCCAGAGGAGAAACACCGGATATCTTTTTGAAAATGTATCGGAAGGCCTTCGCGTCATTATATCCTGTCTCATACATAATTTCATTTATAGTTAAATTATTTTCTTCTAATAATTTTTTTGCTGCTTCAATTCTTAACTTTTGAATATATTCTTTAACGGTTAGGTGGGTTGCTTTTTCAAACCTTCTTTGAAAAGTTCTCCTGCTCATATGAGTCAACACAGCCAGCTCATCAACACTCACTTTTTGCTTGAAAGTTGATTCGATATGCTTTTGCGCAGTAAGTATCGCTTCATCAGAATGTAATTTGCTGCCTTCAAAAATCACGAATAAGGATTGCTTGTCGCGGTCCCGCTCTACTTCAAAATATTTTGATGCCCAGATTGACGTTTCTCTACCCGCATATTTTTCGATGATGTAAATCAATAAATTCCAATAAGAATTTGATCCTCCACTGGTATATAAACCATTATAATCAGTTAAGATTTTCTCATCTACCAATTCAATATCCGGGAACAGCTCTCTGAATTCGTTAGCTGATTGCCAGTGTGTAGAGCACTGATGGCCGCTTAGTAATCCGGTGGCAGCCAATATAAAAGATCCGACACATAAACTGGCGATTTCTGCTCCTTTCATGTATTGTTGAGTAATCCAGGGTGTGTATCCCATGTTTTGATGCATATCGTCTAACATATTGCCACTCATAGGAGGAATGATAATCAAGTCAGTTTCGTGTAACTCATCTGTCGTTATATCTGCCTGAATCGTAAATGTGCCGTCATTTAACTTCATTTCTTTTTCCAATCCTACGAGCTTCACATCAAATTTTTCAGCTTTGCCTGATTGTTTTAGGAAGTGATTTACCATGGAAAATAGATACCTGGCGTTGCCAATTGCGCCAATAATCGCCTGGTGAGTAATTAATATTGCAACCCGTTTCATTTGACAAAATTATGAAGGCAATCGTTAGAATTCACCTTCGAATGGCAAAGCCCCAAATTGTTATTCTTTATCTCACAATGGACATTCCGGCATCAACTGTTATTTCTGTTCCATGAATATAGGATGCCTCCGCTGAGGCAAGAAATAATACAGCGCTTGCAATTTCCGAAGGCGCACCGAACCGTTTAAATGGAATGGTGGAAGTGATGCCTTGAATGGCGTCATCAATTTGTTCCGGGCTCAAGCCGGAATTGTTGAACCCATTGGTGTTAATGTATCCAGGACTCACACCGTTTACTCTGATTCCCTTTGCCGTATATTCAGCCGCAATCGTTTTTATCAATGATTGCACCGCAGCCTTTGCTGCCGGTTAAACAGAAAAATTTGCTATTCCCATTTCGGTAACAATAGAAGTATTGAGGATAATTGTACCTCCAGCCGGCATCAAAGGAAGTATTTGCTGGACCGTAAAAAATGTACCTTTCACCAGCATATTGAACAATTCGTCAAAATGCGCTTCATCAACATATTCAATAGAGGCAAATTTTCCGTAACCTGCATTGACGAACAGCACATCAACCTGAGAGGTGTAACGCTTTATTTTTTTCTTCAAAAGTAAATGTCATCCATCCTGCCTGCATTTGATACGATCCCGAACGCATTTTCTCCAAGCAGTACTAAAGCTTTATTTACTGTTTCTGCGCTTCGGCCGGTAATTATTGCAGTACCACCTTCACTGGTGAATTGTTGAGCTGTAGCCAGCCCGATTCCATTTGTCCCGCCTGTTATTAATGCGAACTTGTTTTTAAATCTCTGCATCGTATTTGTTTTAAATTTTTGCAAAGATGCAAGTGTCAAAAGCAGGAGAAAATCCGAAACTTGCTACATTTTTGAAAAATTGATTTTTCTCGTATGAGCCGGCAACATAGATCTACATTAAGGTTTAATGCCACGTACTTTTGCTGCCTTGCTACGATTTAGGTTTTTGTGTGAAGAAAAAAAGAAGAAGAAGCCGATTTCGCGAAGGATTTTGCCTCCTTGTGCGGCTGTTTGTGATAGGTTTAAACGCTAATCCCGGTTAGAACGCTGAAATTCTATAAATTTGCAGCATTATTTTGCATTTGCCGACAGTCAACAAAAATGCCATCGGGTTTGATTCGGGTTAATGCGAATGATCTATCAAAACCGCTAAAGATTTTCTGTTTATGAAAAAAACGAGTTACTGCTTCACCCTTTTCCTCTTTCTATTATGTCTTGCCGGATGTTCAAAAACTGAAAAAAAGATTGAGATCACAGACCAGACGTACATCATTAAGGCTTCTAATATGAGCCTGAGCGATATAACGCTGATTATTAAAACTTCCCTGGAGCAGGAGAAAAACTTTACCATTCCCAAAAACAGTACAAAGGATATTTACGTTCGTGCCAGCGCGGGTGAATACGTAAAATTTACCGTAACAAAGGCCGCCTGTGAATATCGGATATTGGATTCGAGGGGCGCCACTATTGCACTTTATGGAAGCTTCCCTTCCTCTACCGGCAGTACGGCGGAACTCGATTTTATTGCATTTGCGCCAGCAGACCAGGAGAAGGATTTTATGAAATATAAAACCGGTTTGGCGAAAGAAATAGGCGATAACCTTACCAGAAGTCCTTACCTGCTTCGTGAAAGATATTACCT
>JAICYZ010000007.1 GCA_025933935.1 Chitinophagaceae bacterium | reverse complement strand
CAGCCAATATTTGGCAAGAAATCTCTCTCTGCAGTTCGCGGTTGTGGGCATCAATCAAATAGACTATTAATTCAAAAAAAGAATATGAAATTTAAAGAGAAAGTAGCGATAGTAACCGGCGCTGGCCAGGGAATTGGTTTTGAGATTTGCCGGAGGCTTGCATTGGAAGGAGCGCTGGTTGTTTTAAATGATATAGATGAAAACCTTACGCAGACAGCAGCGAACACTATCAACAAAGATGGAATAAATAAATGCATTCCTTTGGCCGGCGATGCCGGCGATGCCATTTTTATTCAAAATATGGTAGATGAAACAGTAGAAAGATTTGGGAAAATTGACATGGTAATTGCCAATGCCGGCATCACTCTTTTCGGAGATTTTTTCACCTATTCTCCTGAATCTTTTTCAAGAGTTTTACAAGTGAATCTTGGGGGCACTTTTTTCCTCGCCCAGGCCGCAGCTAACCAAATGAGAAAACAGTTAACAGGTGGCTCTTTGTTGTTTACATCTTCCGTCACCGGCCACCAGGCCCATAAAGACCTTGCAGCGTATGGAATGACGAAAGCCGCGCTGGAAATGCTGGCTAAAAACCTGGTGATCGAAGTTTCAAAATACAAAATAAATGTAAACACAATAGCCCCGGGAGCTACTGTAACTGAACGAACTTTGAACGATCCGGATTATGTAAAAATATGGTCTCGACTCACACCCATGGGCCGCCCGGCTACAGTAGCTGATATAGCAAATGCGGCGCTTTTCTTCGTTTCGGAGGACGCAAAACACATTACAGGACAAAGTTTAATTGTAGATGGCGGATGGACATGCATTAGCCCTTCGCCTTTTTGAATAAAAAATTTATAGAAACAACGTAAGTCGAAATGCGGATAAATGTGTGTTTACTGTGCATGCTGGTTTTTCAAATACCACTACTTCACAAATCCCAATGCTATCATTAGAATGTTTCAATTAATTCGATGCGTGGGCCGAAGATTCACTTTTGCGCAAGCGGCATACATTTGCTGACGATCCGGTGCTGCATGTTTCAGCTATAGTTCCCAACTGAAGTACTTTGCTGAACGATAGTAAATAACCATGAACTTTTAATTATAAATTTGGCAATCAAGACAAGTGTTTAAAAAATTCATAGAGCAAATTTTTGGTAAGACACCTAATTATAGGACATTAGAATTGCCCATCACTTTACGAGTGCCGTTGCCAAATGAAGTCCCAATGGAGGAAAGTGTTTTGGCTAACATTAAAAAAAGTCAAACTGCGAAAATTGTTGAAGGTTATACGCTCAAACTTAAAGACACAAATCCAGAACACTTAGATTTGGAGTTTGAATTTTATTCAGAAATAAATATTGACAATTCAAGATTATGGAAACTATTCATTGAGCTGACAAATTTTTTACCGAATAAAGTCACATTACTTTCAGGACATATAGATGATGAAGAAATGAATTATGGAAACTACTCAAACAAGACTGAAGTTGTCAATTTTTTAATCAATTATGAAAAAGAGTTAAAAAGTGATACTTTCCTAAAGTTCGGTTTGTTATTCCATTCAGATGATCAACTTACAGAGGTGTTTGTTGATGAAACAAAGTATATCAAGTTTTAGGGTTCAAACAGAAATAAATTTGAAACGCTTATGCATAACTTTGAGTTAACAAACATTGAAGATTTAGAATTTATAGACGAATATCCAAAAGTAAGACATCCGTTGATTACCCTTGACGATACAGTAACTGATACGTTAGAACTGTTAGAAATACTTAAAAACGAATATAAATAACTACGATAACAGTCGAATGGCAATAGCTGGCGGGCAGACGGAACATTGATTATCAGCCTGGAACGTTACCTGCTACCGAGTCGCCTAACATTTAAATTCAAAAAGTTTCAGATTTGCCAATAGCAACAAATCATACAGAAATAAAGCGATATAAGGATATTAACCTTGTTGCTATCGACTATCTCTTTCAAAAAACCGTAGGGCATTTTAAATGGGACGACTTTGACCCGGCAATTCGGCGTTGTGAGAAATTGAAATTAAAGACTGAAAAATTATACTTAGCAAAAAACTTAAAAGGACTTGAGAGGCTTCTTCGTGATATTACAAGGGAGCGGCAACTAATAGGTGATTTAACTTTTGGAAGTTATATGAGAGAAAAGACAGGCTATGAAATTGAGGTGTTTGAAAATTTAAATAAGGAAGCAAAACAATCTATTCCTATCAATAATGATAATTACTATAGAAGACAATGTTACGAAATCTATTCGCCCGACCTTAAACATAGATTGACAGTTTCTGAGAGTGGAATCAGTGTGAATAGTGTAATGACACAGATCTTCTTACATTCAGAAAAAGGAGGAGCGAGTTTATACACTGCCAAAGGAATAAACTTAGATATTAATGTACACTGGCGGGACAACAATTGCATTGTTATCGAAACCAGGGAAATCTATGAAGTCGTATCACGAAAGATTAAGCGGCTTCAGGTTTTCGATAATGTTTTTAACATTGACTTGGTTGAAAACTAAGGCTTAAGTACAAAAGGGCAATTGGTATCAAATGCAATGGCCAAGCCGGGCAGAAGTGCAAGTCATCAACATTTCGTTCGTTATCCGGTTGTAGTTCCGCGCTGAAAGTTCTCTATTAGCTAAGAATCTAAATCTCAACTTTTTGTTCGTTTACGGTAGATTTGTGCGGGTTGAAAATTTATTGAATGCCTGCCAATCGCCTATGCGCAAACGTTAAGCCGTTATTTTAAAAATCACCATTAACTAAAATATGAAAAGTGACAAGGAAAAAATGTTAGCCGGACATCCGTATTTAGCAAACGGTTCAGAATTAGTTGGCGAAAGACTTTTCGCAAAAGAATTGCTTTTTGAGTTTAATAACTTAAGACCAGCTCAAGTGGAAGCAAGAAATGCGATACTTCAAAAGCTTTTTGGGAAGACTGGTCGCAATTTCTACGTGGAGCCTCCGTTTCGATGCGACTACGGATACAATATTGAAATAGGAGACAACTTTTATTCAAACTATAACCTGGTAATTTTGGATTGCGCAAGAGTCAAAATCGGAGACAATGTTTTTATCGCACCCAATGTTGGAATTTACACAGCTGGCCATCCTATACATTCCGAGTTGAGAAACCAGGAACTGGAATTTGCTTTGCCCATCGAAATCGGAAACAGCGTTTGGATCGGAGGTAATGTAGTTATTAATCCAGGAATTAAGATCGGTGATAATACGGTTATTGGATCCGGAAGCGTTGTGACAAAAAACATTCCACCCAATGTTGTGGCGGTCGGAAATCCTTGTAAGGTTTTACGCTCAATTACAGAGGACGACAAATCTTATTACTACAAGAGGTTTAAGTGAAAAAAACAAAGGCTAACAAAAGAATTACTGCAAGTTGGGCAGACGGAAGATAGCAGCTTAAAATCGCTACTGTGCTGCATGTGGACTGGACTGAATTCTGCTCAACATTTACTTATGCAGCAGCAAGCCCTAACGTAAGCGTCAATTGCAAAATCAGAAATGAAAAGATAAGCATTTAAAAAATAAGAAATGTTCAAATGAAATATCCGGTATTATTTATCCAGGGAGGTGGAGAAGGAGGTTATGAAGCTGATAAAACATTGGTTAAATCCCTTCAAGAGAAGTTGGGAAATGAATATGATTTAGACTATCCGGAAATACAAAATGACGACTCTGCATCTGATTTTGGATGGATAAAACAAATTGATGAAAAAATATCTGAAGCCAAAGACAGTTTTATTTTGGTAGGACATTCTTTTGGAGCATCAATGATATTAAAATATCTTTCCGAAAATTCTTCAAATAAAAAGATTAGAGGAATTTTTCTTCTTGCTACACCATTTTGGAGCTGGAACGAAGATTGGAAACAAGGTTTGAAACTTCAAGAAAACTTTGCAGACAAGTTAACTGACGAGATCCCGATTTTCTTATATCATTGCGAAGATGATGAAGAGATACCATTTTCTCACCTTGACTATTACAAGCAAAAATTTACTCAAGCGACTTTTCGTGTTATAAAAAGTGGAGGCCATCAGTTCAACAACGATTTAGGTTTACTCGTTAGCGACATAGAATCGTTAAAGTAAAGGAAATCAAACCAACTAACGCTTACATCAGTTGGCATAGGCACAACACCACAACAGCAAAATTTGAGATTACGCCTGATCAAAAAGTAAAAGTTGCTTTACATTTTTATGCCGTGCAGGACATGACGATGAAAGAATTTACTCTTGAAGGAGTAAAGGCATTTAAATATTGAGGATATTTTTGTTCATTTTTAACCAGCTGGATTGTCTTCTTACTATAATTTATAAATAACACGAGCCGAATATTAGGTTTGGCAACACGCTGGTTGAAAAAATAACAATCGGCTGCAGTGCGCTATCAGTAACAGTTGCAGCAAACGAACAAAAACCGGCTTTTTTATTTTACCTTCAACTTTGGTTTTTCAATTGGCTGACGCCCGGGCGGAAAGTTCAATAAATATCAGCGCCATTATCACCTCTGATCAAACTAAATCACTTTATTGTTGACAATACTTTAATGTGGCTTCAAAAACTGCTTTCCTTACCGGAGTTACATTATAATAATAGCCACTTTCCAACACTCCCATATTCTGCCGGTTTATCAACAGAATTATTGACAAATTATATTTCGGAACGACCATAATGCCGGTACCTGTAAAGCCGGTATGCCCAAAAGTACCTTCAGGGCCGTCTTTGATAAAAGAATCGGTCGTGTCCATCATCCAGCCGAGGCCGTTATTAAACTGATCTTTCACAAAAAAGGAATCGATCACGCTGCTGCGGATAAATTGCCTGTTGCCCACTTTTCCTTTATTCATGAGCATATCTACCAATTTCTGGATGTCGTCAACGGTAGAAAATAGTCCTGCCGATCCGGCAATGCCGCCATTGGCATACCAGGCGTTGCCGTCATTCACTTCTCCTTTCAGCACATACTTTCTCCATCCGTTCCAACTCTGTGGATCGAGACCTTTTACAGAATAGCCAAGAGAGGAATCATACACCATCCGTGTTTCGTAAGGATTACCGAGAGAGGTAGCGGCAATATTGGTGGTTCTTCCATGTTGCAACGGATTGTACATGGTGTGTGTCATTCCCAAGGGGATAAAAATATTTTGCTTTTCAAATTTGTCTAAAGGCATTCCGGAAACCTTTTCGATGATCTCCTGCAAAAGAATAAATCCCAGATCACTGTAACGGCGCTGCTTTCCAACAGGATATTTAAGCGGCAATTCTCCGATCACTTTATAAGTCGTTTGTTTATCATGAGAAAAATAAAAAAGCGGGTACCATTCGATCAGCCCGGCAGTATGAGTGAGCAGGTTGCGGAGGGTGATGTGTTTTTTGGCGCCGGTGTCAAAAGCCGCAATGTACTTTCCAACAGGATCATCTACTTTGACGAGCCCCCTGTCGACGAGCAACATAATGGAAGTTGTAGTGCCGATCACCTTGGTAAGCGAAGCCATGTCGAAAAGCGTAGCAGTATTCATGGGCACCGGAGGATTGAGCAGCTGGTGGTTGATAACATACTTTTGTGAATATCCATACGCGTTTTTATAAAGAACTTTGCCGTCCTTTTTTATTTGAATTACGGCTCCCGGAATCTTGTTATTTGCTACTTCACTGTTTAGAACGCGATCAATTTCAGGAATCAGTTTGGACTTGCTGTTATCAATGGTACTTTGGCTCCGGGCGATACTGCTTATCAAACAAAGCTGGAAAAATATAAAGCATAATTTTTTGATCATACAATTGGATTTTGATTTTCAATGTGTTGAAAAACTGACGATGAAGATAATAACAATAGGCAATTATTTGTTCATTTACTGCAAAGCAACATTTCTCATCAATCTGAAAAAAGGTGTTTTTTGCTGGATCCCTTTAATTTCTTTTAACCGCGGTGATGTAATAATGGAAACAGAAAAACATTGCTATTGACGGCATTATTTCTAACGCTTTTTTAAGCAGGATAAGCAGCTTCCATGATTAACGCATTATTTTTGCATAAAGAATATGTATGCACATCACCATCGATAATAAACTTAAGAAACTGATCGTAATCGGCGACAGGTTGTTGATAAAACCTGCGCGACCGGACGATAGAACTGCAAGCGGGCTTTACCTGCCTCCGGGAGTACAGGAAAAAGAAAAAGTGCAACAGGGATATGTGATCAAGGCGGGCCCGGGTTATGCCATTCCTATGCCGGTTGAAGATGAACCTTGGAAAGGTGAAGAAGAAAAGATAAAATACATTCCCTTGCAGGCGAAAGAAGGAGATCTGGCTATTTTTCTGATGGGCGCTGCAACAGAAGTGATGTATGAAGGAGATAAATATTTTATTGTACCGCAAAGCGCGGTTCTGATGCTGGAAAGGGAAGAGGAGTTGTGAAGTTATTTTTCTATAAACTATCACCGAACACGTTTTACAAAAACGATTATTTCTTTGTTTGCTGAAAAATATTACCGTTTCCTTTAAAGCTGTTTCAAAAAACTAATCTTAGCAATGGCATGATCTTCTGCCTGTGTTTTTGATTGAACATGGGTAAAGCCATAATGATTCAGGACCAGGTAAATGTAGGAAAGGGGATGGTATTCCCAGGAAAGCCGCAGGTTGTAATTGTCCGCTTTGTTTGCCGTATTTTTTTGATAAAAGCCAGTCAGTTGGAGCCTTGGATTCAATGCCAAACGGGCCTGTATTCCGTACAGGTCAATGGTTTCAGAAGTGGACTGCTCTCCCACTTTCATAAATCGATTCCGGTTGAATATCCCTGAAAAAGACATTTGTGGAATCGGTGCAAATTGTAAAGTCCAGTTTCCGCTGTTCAACTTTCCGTTGAAATATGGCCCCCATGTATAAACTCCGGCGAGGCTGATGATCCTTGAGGGATCGGAAGTCAGGTAAATTTGCTGATTCGTGAAATAATAAGAGCCGGGCGCGATGGTCACGCCCAATGGCTCAAACGGTTCTGTCAGCCGCTGATAAGCAGGCGCGATGGCATAGCCAAAATAAGCGCCGCTCTGAAAATTAAGCCAGACAGGAAACAGCGTAAACGTGCGTTCTATTGATTTACCGGTAGAAGCCTGCCAATAAAACTCCGGCAGAAAACCGGGTTCAAAAGCGCGCAGGATCTTTTTAAAAGGCAACCGTTTACCACGATAATACCAGTTCATTCCCGGCGTAGTTCCTACCACATCATTGCGGGAAACAAAACCCATTTCCGGATCGAAATCTTTGCTTACATACGATTGAGTGAGCCAGATCTTCATGTGATTCGTAGAATGAAAAAACTGGGCGATGGCAGCAGCACCACTTTTGCCTTTTTGGGTATTGTCTGAGTGCATCAGCAACGCATTGAGCGAATTGGTTTCTCCCAAACGAAAAAAGCCATCAATGGTGCTGACAATATTCGTGTTGCCCGGTTGATTCTTTACCGTTACCAACCCACCAAGGCGGTTGTTTTCGCCGATGTTTTCAGAATAGCGGCCAACAAAAAAATCGGTTGCCGGACTGTTATCAGAAGCGCGTTGCCGCATGACGATTGCGCCATAATTTGTTTTTGTGGACCGGTGCACAAACCGTGCTCCTCCATCAATCGGAATCGGATTTCCCGAACTATCCAATCCGATGCTCCTGCTGAAAAAAGGCTGAATATGCATTTGTCCGCCCGAGCCATCAGCGCTTTGCGAAACGCCGACGCCAAACAGCGAAGCGTTCTCTAAAAAGAATTGTCTTTTTTCAGGAAAAAAAACAGAAAACCTGGTCACGTTATTTACCTGCTGATCTACATCTGCCTGTGCAAAATCAGTATTGACAGTAAGGTCTAAAACAGAGTTGGGATCAATGGCCCATTTCAAATCGCCACCGGCTTTAAAATTCGTTTCTGAAATCTTTACAGAAGAATCAAAACCTTTATAATGATCATAAGACGAAAGCACATATGGTTCAAAACGGATGTTGGTTTTTGCGGGCGGCGGTTTCAGGTTTTTGAGAATGCCTGCATAATTCATTCTTAACGATGTAAACGCCCGTGGATAAGGAGAAAAAGAAGTGATCTCATTGGTGAGGCGTCGGTTGCGATAAATGCTGAGTCCCCATTGCTGCACAGAATCTCCTTTATTGGGATAGCGCAACGTTTGCCACGGAATGGCGATTTCGGCAGTCCAACCCGAATCCGTGCGGTTGGTCCTCACCTTCCAAAGCCCGTTCCAATCGACATCATAATACAGGTCGTCAAAAGACAAAAGATCACGCTGCACTCCATAAGGATCGGTTACAAAAGCCATGGCGTTTCTCTGATCGTTAAAGCAATCAAATGCGATGCCTACGAGGTCCCGGCTTTTATCATCAAAATCTCTCATGAAATCATTAGAACGGATCGCCTTTTTTCCTAAAGAATCGTGGGCAAAAATGCCAAAGTATAAATACTGGCGATTGTACAAAACTTTCACGTCTGTCTCCTCGCCCGGAGGATTTCCCTGGACAGGCTCTATCTCCACAAAGCGCGGCGAAGGCTTTGCCAGCTTCCATTCGGGCTCATTGAGCAACCCGTCAATTTGCAAGGAAGAATGAATCTGCACCGCATCAATTGTTCTTTTTATTGAATCAGGTTGAAACACATCGGCATTCTGAGAAAAAGAATTTAAGGAAGTGAAAATAAATAAAATAAGCAAGATTGTTTTGCGATGCATGAAGTAAAGATAGGAAAGCGGAAGAAATTATTGAAGGTTGGAGCTTCTATTTAAGCCTGTTTAAAATCCCCGTTCATGAAAAGTCGGACTTAATCTTCAATCAGCGAAAGGATGTTTCCTGCAGGATCTTTGAACCATGCAATTGAGATGCCACCGTTCCGGCAGATTCCCTTTTCATCTGTTTGTATCTGGCCGCCATATTGCTCAAAAGACACTCCTTTGCCGCTCAGTTCGTCTACTGTTTCTTCGATGTTTGTTACCGGAAAATTAAGAACGGTAAATGTCGCGGGTACATGATCTGGCTTTGGATAGACGATTATTTTATTTCCTCCTTCCGGGTGAATTTCCATTACCCCCATGGGAGTATCGGCAACATGTAACCCGAGTATTTCCTGATAAAAGGCTTTTGCTTTTTGCAAATCATCTACGGAAAAACCACTGAAGGCTTTTGATTTTGTCAACATAAAATGTGTTTATTTTATTTTACAAACGTAACCAGGTTTGCAAATTAAATGAGGGGGTGGATACGACAATTTAAGGCACGAGTGCGACAGGTTCACGGGGAAAAGTCTAACTTTTCAAGGTTGAAGGTTGTTGAATGCAAATTTAAAAAGAAGAAAAAAACCACCCGAAATTGTGCAGGTGGTTTAATTGAAGAAATAAATTTTAAGGAATCAATCCTATTTTACATATTCATGAAGCTGTGAAGCCATTGAGTTGCTACTTGTTAATTTGCTTTTGCTTCTTTTTTTAACCTAAGGCTTTTGCTTACGTGGGTGCTTTTTGTGCGCCGGTACCGTTGATTTTTCAGTTGCTGTTGTTTGATTTACAGAAGTTGAACCGGCTTGTTCTGCCTGCTTTTCTTCCAAAACTTTAGCGTGTTTATCGGTTTTCTTTTGCGCAGCAATCGCTTCTTTGTTCGCCTTGTTCTTTTGTTTTGAAACCGAAGCGCTTGGTTGCGCAGAAGTAGTTTGTGCAGTAGTTGTTGCATAAACTGCGAAAGATAAAAGGAGTGCTGCGATTATCTTTTTCATAAAATGCTGATTTTATTAAGGGGAAAAACGTTTTATTGCCTATGCCATATCGCGGAAGAATTATGCCAATAATGGTCTTATTGAGTAAGAAAACAGTCATTTTAAATTCTTTCCGAATTATAAAATGAACAAATTTGTTTGTTTACTGGATGGATCAACTTCACCCTCATTTTATCTTTTCCGACGCCTTGTTCGATCATTTCTTCAAAGATGCCATGTCAATAACAAACCGGTATTTCACATCGCCTTTCAATAAACGCTCGTATGCCTCATTGATCTGTTGAATGTTAATCATCTCAATGTCTGCAACAATATTGTGCTTTCCACAAAAGTCAAGCATCTCCTGCGTTTCAGCGATGCCACCTATCATTGAACCTGCAAAACTTCTGCGGTAAGGTATCAGGCTAAATGCCGCAACGGGGAGTGGTTGTTCAGGCGCTCCTACCAAAACCAGGGAGCCATCTACCCTTAACTGGCTCAGATAAGCATTGATATCGTGCTTCGCTGAAACAGCGTCCAGGATAAAATGAAGTTTACCGGCATAGCGGCTCATTTGCCCTTGCTCTTTTGACAATACTACATCATCGGCGCCGAGGCGCTTTGCATCTTCAACTTTAGAAGGTGAGGTGGTAAAAACGATTACTTCTGCTCCCATTGCCTTCGCCAGTTTCACCGCCATGTGGCCCAAGCCTCCAATACCAACAACTCCTACTTTTTGCCCGGGACCTACATTCCAATGCCTGAGCGGCGAATAGGTCGTGATACCTGCACACAGTAGCGGCGCCGTTGCTGCCAGGTCCAGGTTTTCAGGTACGCGCAAAACAAAATCTTCATCCACCACAATACGTTCTGAATAGCCGCCATAAGTACGTGTACCGAGGTGTTTATCCGGCGAATTATAGGTTCCGGTATTTCCTTCTTCGCAATATTGTTCCAGACCTTCTTTACAATAGTCGCAATGCCGGCAGCTATCCACCATGCAACCTACTGCAGCCAAATCTCCCACTTTGAATTTGGTAACCTCGTCACCAATATTTATAACCCGGCCAACGATCTCATGACCCGGCACGCAAGGATAAACAGTGCTATGCCATTCATTTTTAACCGTATGAAGGTCGGAATGGCAAACGCCACAAAATAATATTTCGATTTCTACATCCTGCGCTGTAAGATTTCTTCGCGTGATGTTTAATTGTTGTAGAAGTGCATCTGCTGCCTCGCTTCCAAAGGCTTTCACTTCTTTTGTCTGAACGGGAATTGCTCCTTCGGCTGTTGCTCTTAATGTTTCCATATTTAAAATTCTTTTTATTGCTGAGTTAAAAAATAATGTTTTTGCCTGACGCAGCTATCCTCAATAACCATACTACTTTTTGGAGCCTCACTTTAAATAAGCTGCGTAACAGTTGTTTTAGCACAAATGAAAGCGGTGTAAGCATTGCTGACAATGAAGAAAGGAATTACAAAGAGCAAATATATCCTCAGTTCAAAAACGGTAGCACGCTGACGTTTCGAGCTTCTTAAACATTGGATAAAAAAAAGAGCTGCGTATTGCAACTCTTTTGTACAAAAAAACTTCATGGTTAAGAAATTTGAATGAGCCTCGGTGGCTTTTGCTTTGCTTCTTCTTTTTTAGGGATCATTAGCTGCAATAAGCCGTTTTCATATTTAGCCTGGATCTTTTCAACATCAACTACGTCTTTTGCAAGATTAAAAGTCCGGTAAAATGACTGATAACTGAACTCTTTGCGGGAGTATTTCTCATTTTCGCTATCTTCCCGCTCGTTGGTTTTTTCGGAACTGATGGTCAACATATTGCCATCCAGTTCTATTTTAAAATCTTTTTTACTCATTCCCGGGGCAGCAACTTCCACCTGGAAATTTTCCGGCGTTTCTTTAATATTTACTGCCGGAATGGTAGTGTTTGTGTTTGAAAAATTAGATTGTCCCCAATTGAAAACATCTCTGTTAAAAATGTCATCAAAAAGCAGGGGCATCTGATTCATTAAGTTTCCATTTCCTTTTAAAAGTTTCATAATGTACCTCCTTTTAATTTGGTTAATAAATAATTTTGAAAAGAAATGTGCAACTTAAATGCCATCGCTAATTGAAATTTATCTTGTGAGAAATTTTGTCTTTTTTTAAAAAAATTTGTCACTCTGTGAGACAAATTTTCTGTTGCACGATCGGTGCGAATGCCTACGGCGTTTCAATGGCGGCTGTGGGATTTCATTTGTTACCGGCAAATCCTTCTGCCTGCATCCAGTGGTAAAAATCATCTGCCCAGTAATCGCTGCTGGTACCTTGCTTTTTTGCTGCGAAGGCGTGGCCGCCTGCGCTGAAAATATGTGCTTCCGGTTTAGATCCGGCTGAGATCAAAGCTTTATAAAAGCGGTCCATTGCATAGCCGGCTTCCATGTCATCCTGCGCCCAGGACATAAAAACCGGTGGCAGACTTGACGGAATTACCGGCATGGAAGCAAACGGAGCTCCGTAAATGAGTGCCGCAAAACTTGGCCTGTCGGTAGTATCCTTTTGAATCATCGCTTCACTTGCAATCATGCCACCGGCCGAAAAACCGACTATGCCAATTTTGTCAACAGAGATGCCCCATTTTGAAGCATGCTGGCGGATAAATTTGATGGACTGAATCGCATCTGCAATTCCATATTGACAGGCAGTATCTTCATTGAGGTCTTTCGGCATGCCATCTCCTTTCTTCTCCTGCAACCGGTATTTAAGTACAAAAGTGGCGATGCCTCTTTCGCGAAGCATAGCTGCTAATTCATCAGTCGATTTCATGGCAAGAGCAATACAAGCACCTCCTGGAGCGATGATAACTGCGGTTCCGGTAGCTTTGCCTTTGTCGGGAAGATACGCAGTTAGCGTCGGAGTTACCACATTTAGAATTACCGTGCCGACCGGCGTATTTTTAATCGTTTGTTCTTTTTGTTTCCAGTTTTCTGATCCCGGAGCGATGCCAGGCCAAATGTTGAAGGTAGCTTGTGAAAAAGCATGACCGGCGGTAAAACAGAAAAAGGCCAGGATAGCAGCCTGGAATGAATGGTTGTTTCGCATGATGTTGTTTGAAATTTTATTGTTATTCTTCAATCAAACAGTTAACCGCTTCTTCTAAAGAAGTAAAGACATAATATTGAAGCCCCCTGCTTTGGCATACTGCTTCCCACGAAGCAACGACTTCCTTATAAGGATCAGCAACGACGACGGCGATCGTAAGTTCACGAATATGGGCGGGATACTGCTCTATATAACTTTTAACGAGATCAAAATGAGGGATCAAATCGAGCGGAAGGCTGGTTTCCGGTTCATAAACCAATATTTTTTTAAAATCATGTTTGGCGATCTCTTCATAAATCATTCGGGAATGAGCCATTAATTCATCAACATTTTCAACAATGCCTTTTGATTCTATAAAGAGATATCCATCTCTTTTTTGACCTGTGATGGTAAGATTCATTTAAAACCGGGTTATTGTTTAGCAATAAAGTTTCTGAATTTTAGTCTTTTCTTAAAATCTTATGTAAGATAGTTTTTTTATTAAAAACTTTCTGGTTCTTCTAAAGAACCAAAGGGTATTTTTATTAAATTCGTTTTTGCCATTCCTGATAATTCATCTATTCTAAACATCCTTTAATTTAATTTTAAAAAATGATCACCGCTCTTGATGAAAACACGGCATTGGTTCTCATCGATCTTCAAAATGGAGTCGTAAAACTTCCTCCCGCCGACGTTGTAAATGATATTCTACAAAATGTAGTAAAACTGGTGGATGCTTTTCATATAGCTGGTTTGCCCGTTATCGTGGTAAATGTAAATCCGGCATACTCCAAATTTTCAACATCCAGGAAGGATGCACCACCCACAAACAAGGCGTTTTTTGAAGGAGATTCGCTGGATATTATTCCGGAAATAAAAACAGAGCCCGGCGATATTTTTATCACGAAACATACGTGGGGCGCATTTTATGAAACGCCTCTTGATGAGGAACTGAAGAAAAGAAACATCACCGGAATTGTACTTGCCGGCATTTCTACGAGCATAGGCGTGGAAGGCACTGCGAGGCAGGCGAGCGAGCTTGGTTACAACATTACTTTTGCCAAAGATGCGATGACCGACTCAGCGCCTGAAGCAGAGGAACGTAGCCTCAAATATATTTTCCCACGCCTCGGAGAAGTCGGAAATACGAATGAGATTATTGCGCAATTATCCTGAGCAATTTATTTTTCTTTTCAGCAAAACAACAAATAAGGTGGACCAGTTCCGTAAATTATTTAAAAACTGGGTAGCGACTTTCGAAAAAGATAATTTTGAAGATGAGTGGGGATTGTTTATTTAACAAAATTTGAAATCAAGACAACCGGTCAGCGGTGGCAAATTAGCGAATCACGGTTTCATTTTTTGTATAAAATATTTTACCGACGCGATCGATATGATCCTTTAATTCAGGATTTTTAATTTTAGAATAATCGAGGACATCGAAGAAATAAGGAAGATATAATCCTTCCTCCAACATTGACCTTAATTTTTCCGGGTAGGAAAAATCAGGCAAATTTCCTTTTATAGCAAAATCAATATCAGAACCGGGTTTATAGGTACCTTTCGCCCGTGATCCAAAAATGATCACTTCTTCTATTTCCGGAAAAACACCAATAACACGAAGAATCCACTTCATGGCCTCCTCACTTAAACCAAATTCATTGAGTTCATTCATTACTTAGGTTTTTTGAAGTTGAATAAAGCGCAACCCGGGAATCAATACCGGCCCCATTTAAATCATTATCAACAAATAATAATTCTTCTTCCCTTTTTGTATTAATAAATATTTATCATTCAAAAGCTGCCCTTGATCTATTTTTTCATCCGGAGAAGTTACTTTTTCTTTATTGATAAAAATGCCTCCGCCAACGAGCATTTTTTTCGCCTCGCTTTTACTGGGCAGAATTTTTGTTTCGGCTAATAAGCTTATCAGATCCAAATCCTTTAATTTTTCCTTTTCAATTTCTACGGTTGGCACACCTTCCATCACCTGCAATAATTGTTCTTCATTGAGTTCTTTTAATATTTCAGCAGTATCGTTATTAAACAGAATAGAAGAAGCTTTTACCGCAAATTCATAGTCTTGTTTTGAATGCACAAATGTAGTCACCTCTTCCGCAAGCTTCTTTTGAAGTAAGCGCTGGTGCTCATTTCCCTTGTGCTGCTCCACCAACTCAGTGATTTCTTTTTCGGATAAAAAAGTAAATACTTTCAAAAATCTTTCTGCATCCGCATCTGCTGTATTTAACCAAAATTGATAAAAAGTATAAGGTGAAGTTTTTGTAGCGTCTAACCAGATATTTCCTTTCTCGCTTTTGCCAAATTTACTTCCGTCAGATTTGGTTAGTAAAGGGCAGGTAAAAGCGAACGCTTCACCACCGGTTTTTCTGCGAATGAGTTCTGTTCCTGTCACGATATTTCCCCACTGATCGCTGCCACCAAATTGAAATTTGCAATTCTTATTTTGATACAGCCAGTAAAAATCATAACCCTGAACGAGTTGATAGGTAAATTCTGTAAAGCTCATTCCATTATCACCTTCCAGGCGTTTTTTCACACTGTCTTTTGACATCATATAGTTTACAGAAATGTGTTTGCCGGTATCACGGATAAAATCTAAAAAAGAAATGGTCTGAAACCAGTCGTAATTATTCACCATTTCAGCCGCGTTCGCTTTATCAGAATTGAAATCAAGAAACCGCGATAATTGTTGCTTTACTGCCGTTACGTTTTTATCCAGCACTTCTTTACTCAATAAATTTCTCTCAGCGCTTTTTCCTGACGGATCGCCAACCATTCCTGTAGCGCCTCCAACCAATGCCACTGGCTTGTGACCATAATTTTGCATGTGGACCAACACAATAATCGGGATCAAACTTCCAATATGCAGGCTGTCTGCTGTTGGATCAAAACCAACGTAGCCGGCAGTTGGTTCTTTCAAAAGCTGCTCTTCGGTTCCGGGAACTATATCATGAATAAGACCGCGCCACTTTAATTCTTCAATTAAATTTTTCATATCGATTTTAAAAATAGGCTGCAAAAATAAACAACCATAAGCGAATTAAGGAGCGTTGGAGTAAATTGCGGCGTCCATTGAATGTTCAATGTTCAATGTTCAATGTTCAATGTTCAATGTTCAATGTTCAATAATGCAATAATGCAATAATTAAATAACCAACTATTCACCAATTCACTATTCACAATCCAACAATTCATCAACTTGACCTACAAAGATTCCATAGATTACCTCTACACAAAACTGCCGATGTTTAGCCATAGTGGTGTGAAGGCTTATAAGGCTGATTTGAAAAACACTTTGTTATTAACTAATTTTTTAGGAAATCCGCAGAATAAGATAAAAACAATTCACGTAGCCGGAACAAATGGAAAAGGCTCAGTGAGCCACATGTTAGCATCGGTTTTACAAGAGAATGATTTTAAAACCGGGTTATACACATCGCCGCATTTGAAAGATTTCAGGGAAAGAATAAAAATAAACGGGCAGATGATTTCAGAATCGTTTGTAATTGATTTTGTAGAAAAAACAAAAGAGATTTCTGAAGAAATAAAACCTTCTTTTTTTGAACTCACTTTTGCCATGGCCCTTGACTATTTTGCCGAAGAAAAAGTTGATGTGGCTGTCATTGAAACCGGCCTGGGCGGGAGGTTAGACAGCACGAATGTAATTACACCCATACTATCGATCATCACCAATATCAGTTATGATCATACAGATATTTTAGGCGATACTTTGGGAAAAATTGCTTTCGAAAAAGCGGGGATTATTAAACCAACGATTCCGGTTGTAATCGGCGAAACGGTTGAAGAAACGAAAAGTGTTTTTGAGAAAAAAGCAAAAGAAACGAATTCAGAAATATTTTTTGCAAAAGATCAATTTGAAATTCTTTCTTCAGCATATGATGTAAAATTTCTGCATCTGGAAATCTTAAATAAAACCACGAGTGAGAAATTAAATTATCAACTAGATCTGAACGGCATTTACCAGGAAAAAAATGTTCTAACGGTTCTCGCCGCAATTGAGATTTTAAAAAATCATTTTTCTTTAAAAGAAGAAAAAATAAAAAGCGCTTTATCCAATGTAAAAAAAAGTACCGGTCTTTTTGGAAGGTGGGATGTGATCGGTCTAAATCCAACAATAGCGCTGGATGTAGCGCATAATGAAGATGGAATAAAACAACTGCTGAATCAAATCAATAAAAGCACATTCAAACATCTTCATATGATTTTCGGGATGGTAAAAGATAAAGATCTTCAAAAAGTACTGGCTCAGTTTCCTACAAATGCAAGTTATTATTTTACAAAGGCTCATAATCCAAGAGCTTTAGAACAAGAAGCACTTAAAGAAAGAGCGAAGCAATATCACTTAACTGGTGATTCTTACCCTGACGTGAACAATGCGTTGCACGCTGCGTTGAAAAAAGCTTCCAGCGAAGATTTAATTGTTGTTTGCGGAAGTGTTTTTGTGATTGCAGAAGTACGAAGCTGAAAAATCGAAATATGTTCCTGCAATTAAATTATAACATTCCCATTTCCCTCAACGCATAAAAAATACAGTTGTTATGCAGCGATTGTTCAATTTTATTTTCTAAAAAAAGTGTTTTTAATTCTTCAAGCGAAATCTCTTCTACTTCCAGTTCTTCGTTTTTATCAAGCTTCTGAACGCTCGTTTTAACGCCGCCCTGTGCCAAAAACAAGTAAGTAAAATTATCAAGCACGCCAGGATTGGCAGCGATCTTTCCAACACGAGTAACAGAAGTAAATTCATAACCTGTTTCTTCTTTTAATTCTCTTTTTACTGCGTGCTCAGGCGTTTCATCTTTATCAATAAAACCACCCGGAATTTCAAGAATTGTTTCACGGATCGGATGCCTGTATTGCCGTACCATTAAGACTTTGCCTTCGGCGGTGAGCGGCAATGCACAAACAGTTGTAGGCAGCTCTACCACAAAATATGCATCGATAATTTTTCCATCAGGCGTTTCACATGTATCTTTCCGGGCAGTAAAATAGGGATGCCTGCACAAATAGTCGGATGATAATATTTTCCACTTCATCGATTTTTCTCCTTTCATCATTTCTTGTTTTCTTACAAAAATTCTTTACTAAAAAAATATTTGATTGATCCGTTTTATAATTTCCTTTCGCTTCAAATGTAAAATAATTATCAGCCTGTAACGTGTTTATCATAAAATATCTTCAAAAATTATTTTGGCAGGAATTATGATAATTCTATCTTTATTTCTGAATGATCACATTCCTACAATAATTTTTTTGCCAGATACCATTAAATACCATGAAGAAGAATTGATTGCCTTACTCAAGGGCGGTGATGAATCTGCATTTGCCTATTTGTATGATAATTACTCAGCAGCATTGTACGGTATTATTTACAGAATAATAAATAACAACCAACTTGCTGAAGATGTTTTACAGGAAGCATTTGTAAAAATCTGGAATAATTTTTCAAGTTATGATGCATCGAAAGGAAGGCTTTTTACATGGATGGTGAATATTGCGAGGAATCTTTCGATTGATACAACAAGGGGAAAAAGTTATAAGCAGCAAATGAAAATCCAAAGCAATGAAAATGCCGTAACTAATGCGAGTAACCGCATCAATGAAAATGACCGCTTTGATTCGCTGGGAGTCAGAAAACAACTTACGGCACTCAAGGAAGATCAGAAACAGATCATTGATCTCGCTTACTTTGAAGGCTTTACCCAAAACGAGATTTCCCAAAAATTAGGCATCCCGCTGGGCACTGTGAAAACGAGAATGAGAACCGCTATTTTAGAATTAAAAAAAATATTACAACCTTAGAATTGAACAAAGAAGAATTCATATCATCCGGTTTACTTGAGCTTTACGCTATGCGAATTTCTTCGCCGGAAGAAACTCAAATAGTAGAAGAAGCTCTGAAACAATTTTCTGAATTGAAACAGGAACTGGAAGATATTGAATTGTCTCTTGAAGAATATGCACAGGCAAACGCAATCGAGCCACCTTCTGGAGCAAAAGAAAAAATAATGACGCGCATTTTTGCTAACGGCGCAAAAGAAGAAAATAAGAACGCACCGGTAATTCCTATAAATAAAAAAACACCGATGTTTTATAAATGGATTGCGGCGGCATCTATTATATTATTAATCGGAAGTATAATTGTGAATTATAACTATTACGAAAAATATCACAACACACAGCAGGAGTTGCAGGTTGCTCAACAAAAAATCGAACAACAGCAAAGATCAAATCTTGCGATGAGCCAGGATATGGATATCGTAACAAATAAATATGCACAGCCTGTTCTTCTAAAAGGTACGCCGAAAGCTCCGGACGCAGTGGCAAAAATTTTCTGGATGAAGAATACCGGCGATGTGTATATCAATCCTACCAATCTGCCACAAGCGCCTGTGGGCAAGCAATACCAACTTTGGGCAATAGTAGATGGAAAGCCGGTTGATGGCGGAATGATCGTAACCGAGAAAGGAACTTACCATATTCAAAAGATGAAATCTTTTGGCAAAGCACAGGCGTTCGCTATTACACTTGAAAAGGAAGGCGGCAGCCCTACTCCTACGATGAGTGAGATGGTTGTGATTGCAAAAATGTAATTTTTTTCTGCAAAAAATATTTTTTTTATTTTCTTTTCAATACAGTTCTTTTTCAGCAAAAGCACAAATAATGATAATTTTTATTTTCGAAAAAGCTGAAAACTTTTAAGCTTTACAGCATCACTAAAAATGGCTTTTACTTCCACAACAAACAAGAAATAACGGGATTTTTCCTTTACATTTCTTTTTCGTATACAGATAACCGTTATACTTCATTTTTATTTTTGAAAAATAAAACCATTCATTTCATAAATGCGTATTTGACAGAAATAAATTATTAATCAAAAATTAAACGATGAAAAAAATTAAATTTTTAGGATTATTTATCCTATCCGCCATGCTATCAGCAAACACATTTGCACAAACAAAAATGGTAGGCGGCGCAGAAATGTATCCAACAAAAAATATTGTTGAAAATGCAATGAATTCAAAAGATCACACAACGCTAGTAGCTGCTGTAAAAGCCGCAGGGCTTGTATCTACATTAGAAAGCAAAGGTCCATTTACCGTATTCGCACCCACCAACGAAGCATTCAATGCATTGCCAAAGGGAACAGTTGAAACTTTGTTGAAACCTGAAAATAAGGCAAAGCTTACCTCTATTCTTACTTATCATGTAGTTCCTGGAAAATTATCTTCTCACGATCTGATGAAGATGGTAAAATCAAACAATGGAAAGGCGACACTAAAAACAGTGGAAGGAGAAAACTTATTTATTACGATGAAAGGAAAAAAACTGATGGTAACAGATGAAAATGGAAACACCGCTGAAATAACAATTGACGATGTTAATCAAAGCAATGGTGTAATTCATGTCATTAATAAAGTATTGATGCCAAAATAAAAAAGCAAAAAAGGTTTGTTAGGTGGTTCTTCAAAGCTGGCGTAAATGCCGGCTTTTTTTGTAAATAATAATTTTTTACACTTCTGCAAAACCATAAATAAAATTTCCTCGTAAATGTAAAAGAGTTGCTAAAACTCTAAAATTATTTTTATCATTTTAAATTCTTCATCATGTTAAACATTGAATCAAAAGAAAATCAACCAGACCTGGAAACAGGCATGGCAAAATCATTTTCCCGGAGAAAGTTCCTGGGAGTGATGGGAGCAGGTTCGGCTCTTGTAGTAGTAGCCGCATCCTGCAAAAAAACACATATTGGAAATAACAACGGGGGTGTAGATCTTGGAAGTGGTGACATTGGCGTTTTGAACTACGCTTATGCGCTGGAACAATTGGAAGCAGCTTTTTACATGCAGGTAATTTCCACGCCATACAGCCAGATTAGCGACATGGAAAAAGCATATCTCACCGACATCAGGGATCATGAAATCGCGCACCGTGAATTTTTCAAAGCAGCACTCGGTTCAAAAGCGATTCAGGCATTAGAGGTGAATTTTAGTGCTATTGATTTTACAAG
Source organism: Chitinophagaceae bacterium (assembly GCA_025933935.1). GTDB lineage: Bacteria > Bacteroidota > Bacteroidia > Chitinophagales > Chitinophagaceae > Ginsengibacter. The sequence continues at coordinate 19,537 of JAICYZ010000007.1, read as the reverse complement.
CAGAACCAGTGTACTGGGCACTGCCAAAGCCTTTGAAGACCTTGGTGTATCCGCTTATAACGGTGCAGGCAAGCTTCTGGTGAATCCAGATTATTTAACCATTGCCGGCAAGATCGTTTCAGTAGAAGCACGGCATGCTGCATGGGTACGGGATGCAATAACGCCAGGTTCATTTGCAGATATGTCAGCAGTAAATGCAATGGGACTAGATATGGAACGCAAGCCCGATGATGTATTGGCAATTGCCGGTGCATTTCTAAAAACAAAAATCAATGCAAGTAATTTACCAACCAGTTAAAACTTTATTATCATGAACTTACAAAATATTCTTACAGAAATAGAAAATACCGATCCTGAAGTTTACGACAGGCTCGATACGCGCAGAAACGCAATGAAAAGTTTTGCAAAAACATCCGGCAAAATTGCTCTGGCTGCCATACCATTTGCATTAGGCTCGATGTTTCAAAAAGCATACGCTTCACCTACAGCGCCCAAAGACCTGATTCTCGATACATTGAATTTTGCACTAACACTTGAATATCTGGAAGCAAACTTTTATATCAAAGCCGTTGCTTCAGGAATTATTCCTTCAGGTGATTCTTTAAACTCACTTACAGTGATCAGAGATCATGAAAATGAGCATGTCAATTTTCTAAAAACCGCTATTACAGCTGCGGGAGGTACACCTGTATCTTTTACAGCAAGCAGTTTCGATTTTACTGCCAAAGGAACATTTCCAAATGTTTTTTCTGATTACGGAACCTTACTTGCCGTTGCTCAAACTTTTGAAGACACCGGTGTAAGAGCTTACAAAGGGCAAGCCCCCAATCTTATTTCAAATAACGATTATCTGACTGCAGCTTTACAGATCCATTCTGTAGAAGCAAGGCATGCAGCGCATCTCAGGGAAATGAGAAAGATGGCAAATTTATTGGTTCCATCAGGGGTGGATGTAAAACCATGGATCACTTTAAATCAAAGTGGTATAGGCACTTCAGCTGTGCAGGCGAGTTATAACGGTGAAGAAAATGTAACCCAGGCAGGAGTCCTGATTACGAATATCGGTGGCCAGAACATTTCAGCTGCAGCTGCATCAGAAGCATTTGATGAACCGCTGAGCAAAGAACAGGTTACCGCAATTGTAACGCCCTTTTTTGCGTAATGTAATAAAGAAAAAAATGATCCCGAATTGATTGGGGTCATTTTTTTCTTTTAAATTTTTTTCAGCAAAAACTTTTCGAGATCATTTAAGATTCATTGAAGCAATAATATGATCAATTTTTTCATCAAGAAGTTTCTTTGTTTTATCAAAATCATCGACACTTTTCAAAGGCATATTCACGCTGAAATAAAATTTTATTTTGGGCTCTGTGCCGCTCGGCCTTGCAGAAATCTTACTTCCATCTTCGGTGATGAATTGCAACACATTGCTTTTTGGTAAATCAATTTTTTTTGTTTCTCCTGTTGATAAATTTTTATTTGTTTGTAATTGGTAATCCAAAAATTCAACCACTTTACTTCCGGCAATTTCCTTTGGTGGATTATCCCGATAGCCTTGCATCATATCTGCAATTTCTTTGGAACCATTCATTCCTTTTTTGGTAAGCGAAATTAATTTTTCGTAATAAAATCCATACTCAACATACAGTTCCATTAATTTTTCAAAAAGTGTCTTACCTTTTTCCTTTTCAACAGCCGACATTTCACAAATCATAGCAACAGCACTGACTGCATCCTTATCACGCACTTTATCGCCAATCATTAAACCAAAACTTTCCTCACCACCTACCACATAATTTTCCTTGCCTTCTTTTTCCCTGATTAATTCTGCAATCCATTTAAAACCTGTAAGCGTATTATAACAGGCGATGTCATTTTTCGCTGCAATTTTATCAATTATATCGGTAGTAACAATTGTCTTGATGACCATGTCATTCGGCTTTGCAATTCCTTTCTTTTTTCGTGCTTCGATGATATAATTAAACACCATCATCGCCGTTTGATTTCCATTCAATAAAACCCATTCACTATGATTATCTTTTACTCCAACTCCTACCCTGTCTGCATCCGGGTCGGTTCCCAATAAGATATCGGCATCCAGTTCTTTTGCTTTTTTTAAACCGATGCTCATCGTTTCTTTTTCTTCAGGATTGGGATAAATGACCGTTGAAAAATTTCCATTCGGAGTAGCTTGTTCCTGCACTATATGAACATTGTCGAAACCATAAGCAGCAAGGGCTTTCGGCACAAGCATAATTCCTGTTCCATGAATGGGAGTATAAACAATCTTCAGGTCATGCTCCTTGATACAAGCATCGGGATTGATGCTTAAACCTTTTACCATTTCAATATACTTCGCGTCCATATCCCTTCCAATCAAAGTAATATTTTCCGGCTTGCCATTCCATTTTACATCATCGAGGCTTTTGATCTTTTCTACTTCATCGATCACATTTTTATCATGAGGAGGGACTAACTGGCCGCCATCTTTCCAATAAGCTTTATATCCGTTATATTCTTTTGGATTATGTGACGCTGTAATAACAACGCCGCCCTGGCACTGCAACGTGCGAATCGTGAAACTCAATTCCGGTGTTGGTCTTATGTCATCAAACAAAAAAACTTTTATATCGTTGGCAGCAAAAATTTCAGCGGCAATTTCAGCAAACTGACGGCTGTTATTTCTTACATCATGCGCGATTGCAACCTTCACTTCCGGGAAAGATTTTTTTAAATAATTCGCATATCCTTGGGTGGCCATGCCGATGGTATATTTATTCATCCTGTTTGTTCCAACGCCCATAATTCCACGAAGACCGCCGGTTCCAAACTCAAGATCTTTATAAAATGCATCTTCTAATTGTGCCGCATCAGTTTTTTCTAATTCCCGGATCTGACTTTTGGTATCTTCATCATAATTACCTTGAAGCCATTCATTTATCTTATTTTCTGTTTTTGTATCCATGACATTTTTTTTTACAATTTAAAGATATTCTTTTTGATTTATTTTCAATTTTCTAAAACGCAATCACCTTATTTTTGCGCGATGTTTTTATCAGCAAATAAACACCCGCCTGAGTGGGCCTTCCTCCACAAATGTCATCCGGGCGGAAGTCGGCCAGGAATAATTGTTTTTCTTTCTCTTGTTTTTTTTGGTTTTATTGTTCCTTCAAAAACATTTTCACAAGATACTTTCAAAGGCGATATTTCTTTTAATAAATCTGTTTTTAATTTTTCAAATAGCGCGCCGGCTATTGATACTTTTAAAATTTATCCCTACAATAAGAAAAGAATCCGATTGGTAACAGCCGCTAATATCGTTGGTTACGGCGGGACGCTTATTGCTTTGAATGCAATCTGGTATGCAAAATATCCACGCTCATCTTTTCATTTTTTCAATGATGATGCTGAATGGCAACAGATGGATAAGGTGGGGCACATTTACAGCGCTTATACCGAAAGCAGGGCAACAATGGAAGCCTGGCGATGGGCAGGATTATCGCGAAAAAAAAGTATCTGGATTGGAGGATTAAGTGGTGTTGCGTATCAATCTATCATTGAGATCCTCGATGGATTTTCTTCTCAGTATGGTTTTAGTCCCGGAGATTTTACCGCAAATATCATCGGTTCTGCCAGTTTCATTTCACAGGAGCTTTCATGGAACGAACAAAAAATTCAATTGAAGTTTTCATTTCACAGAAAGAATTATGGAGAGGCAGACCTTGATAAAAGAGCTGATCAACTTTATGGAAATACAGAGATCGAGAGATTTATAAAAGATTATAACGGGCAAACCTATTGGGCGAGCGCCAATATTCATTCATTTTTTCCGGAAACAAAATTACCCCGGTGGCTTAGCATTTCTGTTGGCTATGGTGCAGAAGGAATGTTTGGCGGCACAAAAAATATCGGTTATGATAATGAGGGAAATGTCATTTTTGATCGCCCGGATATTAAGCGATACCGTCAATGGTATCTGGCTCCTGATGTCGATTTTACAAAAATCAGAACCAATAAAAAAGGCATAAAGGTTCTACTGTTTGTTCTCAATTCTTTTAAATTTCCAGCTCCAACTTTAGAATATTCCAATGGTAGTTTTAAAGGACATTGGATTGTCTTTTAAAAAAAGATCAGTAAGTAAATAAATAAATGGATTTTCGTTTTGAAAAAAAGCTAAATAGATAGAATCCTTTTTAAAAGTGATTTCTTTTTTGGCGGATAATCGAGGTGATCTTCATTGGAATCATCTTTTTTTGCAATGAAGTTCGTAATGCCATATTGCAGTGCAGTTCCAAGTGCTTTTTTTACAAGCCCGGCAGATTTTCCAACAACCATCTTGCGTGAAAAATAACCGGCTCCAAGACCTATCGCTACTTTTAAAAGATTGTGTTTAAGCGTAGTAGATTCGCGCACTTCGTAGAGGGTATTTTTTAAAATATTGGTCGGCTTTAATTCTTCAAGCACGATATGAAAATGATCTTTCAAGTCTTCACCTAAAAAATTTCTTCGTCTCTCCAGCCGTTTGATGGCTGTAGAAAGATCGGACGTATTTGCAATGATCTCGAGCTTTTCCTCTGCTGTTTCTTCATTATTCATATCCGCAAGATTTTAATCTACTAATTCTTTGATGAGTGTATTACTAATCGGCTCTTTTAATAATTTATTCTTTGATTTGTACATAACAAGTCCGATGATAATATAAATTGCTGCCATGATAAAAAAACCCCAGAATGCATGCCCAAGCCACATTCCTATTAATAATGCCAAACCTATCGTGATGCATACGAGCATCAAAAACAGCAGCAGTATTAATATTACGGAAACGATTATAGTGGATAAAAGCCCTGAAACTTTATTAATACCTTTTAATTTATATAAATCAATCGTCGTTTCTATATAATCCTTCAGCTTATTAAATAATACTTCCACACTGGTAGGGTTATTTTCCATGTTATTTATTTTATCACCGGACATTGCCATTAAAACAGCTAAACAAATTATGAATTAACGGGATTTGGGTTTCTCACGTCATTCTTCATAGCATTTGCTTTTTCTTTTGCCTGATTAACCATGTCTTTTCCCATATCTGTTCCTTCAGACACCAGGTTTGATAATTTTTGTTTTGCGGCATCATATTTTTCAGAAACTGTGTCTGAAATATCATGATAGGTGTCCTTTACACTTCCGGCAATATCAGAACCCTTTTCGGCAATTTTCCTACGGGTTTCTGTGCCCTTATCCGGTGCGAATAAAATGCCCAATACAGCGCCTGCTGCGGCACCTGCTAATACGCTTGCGAAAACTTTTCCTGCGCCCATAATTTTAAATTTTAAGTTTTATAAATGTTGTTTAAACAGATTAAGACAAAATACGTTGCCAAGAAAAAACTGAAGGAAGTGGAACGCCTGAAATCCAATAGCTACGCGCATTTCAAAATAATTACTGTTTTAAAAGAATCTATTTTTTTATAACATTTTGAGTAAAATATTGCCCACTGTGAGGAACAATTTTTTGATTTAATTTCAAGCTGCCGGTTGAAAGAACAAGAAACAGTATTTGTTTGTTTTCATAAAAAATTGGTGATTCTTTGGCATCATATTTTAATATATAAGCAATTAATAAATTATCTGTTTATCTTTTAAAAAATTTCACGTGAATAATCTGAATCAAACCACTGCCGAAAAAGCAGCTAAGAACGCGAAACCAAATAAGCTTTCCCAGTTCTTCAATCGTTTTTCTGCCGTTATTACTAAAATAACCGGCGGCGTTTATGCCTTTATTGTGGCAATTGCTATTGTTGTGATTTGGGCAGTTACCGGGCCGGTATTCAAATTTTCCGACACCTGGCAGCTCGTCATTAATACCGGAACTACTATTGTTACTTTTTTGATGGTTTTTGTGATTCAACATTCCCAAAATAAAGATACAATAGCGTTGCAACTGAAGCTAAATGAATTGATCGCGGCCAGCCAGGCAAGCAACAAATTAATAAGTATTGAGGATCTTACAGACGAAGAACTGGAAGTCATGCAAAAGTTTTATGCACATTTATCGAGCATCACAAAAAAGGAAAAAGAGAACCAAATTCATTCGCTTGAAGAACAAAAAGAAATCTTAGAGAAACAACAAGAGAATATCGAGGAAAACATCAATGAAGTAAAGAAAACAGTTCGTGAAAAATAAAATCTTTTTTAAAATATAAGAAGATATTAAAATCAATTGTCACTTTTTAGTAGTATGTTTTTTTACTGACGTCTTGCCCAAAACTTTTTTAAAATCAAATCTCTTTATTAACAACCATCAAAAACTTCTCATTCAGAAACGGCTTATTTTTCTGGCATTATATTTTAGTAACGGATTCGTAGCAGTTTGTTTAAAAATTAAAAAGTGAAAAGTGAAAATGTAAATCAAAAAGAAAATTCAGGAAAAAAGAAGCAGAGTAAATTTTCCAAATTTTTCAATCGTTTTTCTGAAGGAGTTACAAAAGTGACAGGCGGCGTTTTTGCTTTTGTTGCTGCGATTAACGATTGTAGTTTTATGGGCAGTTACCGGACCAATTTTTAAATATTCTGACACATGGCAACTGGTAATGAATACTACCAGCAGTATCATTACTTTCCTGATGGTTTTTGTAATACAGCATACGGAAAATAAAGACATCACCGCCTTGCAGCTTAAACTGGATGCGTTGATTGAAAAAAGCAACGTGAGTGATAAAATGATCAATGTGGAGGAGTTATCTGACGAACAATTGGAAGAGATAAAAAACTTTTACAACCAAAAAAAACAAAAGGAAACCGCGAATCCGGATATCAATGATTCAGAAGAAAAAAAATAATTTATAATCATAAAACCATGTTATGAACACAAACAAAGTAGTTAAGCTCATTCCTTTTTTCCTCCTCGTTTTGATATTAAGCAGTTGCAGCGTTGTGGGCGGTATTTTTAAAGCCGGCGTTTGGGTTGGCGTTATTGGAATTGTTATCGTACTGATAATAATTATCTGGCTCGTTAGCAAAGCAACCAAAAAATAATTTTAAGCGATGTATTTTGTTTAACTTCCATGATGGTAAAAAACATTTTTGATAAAATTGCCACTCGTACGAGGATTGGCTTCCTTGCCGCATTCTTTCTGTTGTTTATTTCTTATCTGCTCACATTTGTTTCTACCCGAAAAGTTGTTAGCCAGGATTATTGGATGAGTCATACCAATGAAGTAATTCACAATCTTGATAATGTGGTTGCTTTTATTGCGAAAGGTGAATCTGCATTTAGGGGATATCTTATAAGCCAGGATAAAACTTTACTTGCAGATTATGACCAAAGTATCCGCAATACCGACAGCACTTTCGTAAGATTAAAATTACTAACAAAAGACAACCGACGTCAACAAAAGAACCTGGATACACTTCATAATTTCATCGATGAAAAGTATTTATTGATTCAAAATGTTCTTCACGATTTTTTTTCTTCCCGTAAAATAACTCCTGGTATTTTAGAAGGTGAAAAGCAGGGAGCACTGAAAACTAAAGTGATTCAGGAAGAAATCACTAAAATGAAAAATGAAGAAAGTGACCTCTGGAACGAAAGATCGCAAAAAGTTTCGGAATATTCCGGACTGATCCAGGCGCTGAACATCCTCTCGCTGATTGTTGCCGTTTTACTCACCATCTATTCATTGGTCGTTTATAATAAAGAAAATAAGGAGAAGCGCCTTGCTTCCAAAAAAGCCGAGCAATATGAACACCAGCTGCAGGAAAGGGTGAAACAGCTCTCAACGCTAAATACAGAATTAATTGAACTGAGACGATTGGAAAAATATGTAGTAACCGGAAGAATCGCCCGGGTCATTGCACATGAAGTGAGAAATCCATTGACGAATATTAACCTGGCCACCGAGCAATTGAAATCTGAGCTCGATAATAATGAAGGCACCGACATGCTTTTTTCCATGATAAGCAGGAACTCTGAAAGAATCAATCAATTGGTAAGCGATTTATTGAACTCAACGCGTGTGGCTGAACTTACTTTTGCTGATGCTTCTATCAATGATATACTGGACGCAACAATGGAACTGGCCCGCGACAGAATTGAACTCAACCATATAAAAGTCATTAAAAATTATGATACCAACCTTCGTCCTATTTCCGTGGATATCGAAAAAATTAAAATCGCATTTTTAAATATCATCGTTAACGCCGTTGAGGCAATGGATGAAAACGGGATCTTAAAAATTAACAGCGAAAATAAAGATGGCCGTTGCATGGTAACCATTTCTGACAATGGAAAAGGAATGACGAAGACAGAAACCGACCGTTTATTTGAGCCTTATTTCACCACCAAACAAAAAGGAAATGGACTTGGACTTGCAAATTCTCAAAATATTATTTTAGGACATAAAGGAAATATCTCCGCTGAAAGTGAGTATGGAAAAGGCACCACTTTTACAATTACTTTTTGAAATCAGCTTTAACTCACTTTCTTCTTTGGACCGATCTTAATTTTGAAAGTTGTCGTATCTTTTTTGTTATGCGGCCTTGCGGGATGCCGGCTGTATCAGCTCCCATCAGCATTCCCCATGGTTTTAAACTGTCTATCTGATCACAAAGTATTTTGATAAATGCCACAGCGGGCACCGATAAAAATAACCCTGAAATGCCGGTAAGCGCTCCTCCAATCACAACGCCCAGTACAGAAATTAATACGTTTATCTGAAGTCTCGAAGAAACGATATTGGGCATGAGGATATTCACATCTATCATATGAATTCCATAAAAAATTACCACGATCCAAATGACATCGCTTGTATGTGCGGAAGTGGTTAAGGTAACTACGACTGTAAAAAGAGTAGCTGTAAACATTCCCAGGTAGGGAATGATATTGAGCACGGCTGATAAAACACCAAAGAAAATCGCGTATTTTATTCCTAATATTAAAAGGCCGACGGAATTTGCAAAAGCTATTATCGACATTTCAATTACGATCCCAACCATATAATTTCGAATCATCAGTCTTGATTTGATGATAACATTTTGCACATCTTCTTTTAATTCTTTTTTGAAAATTGCGAATAAAAAATTCCGGATATGGAGGCGGTAATACAACAACAGGAAGCAATAAATCGGCATAAGTATCAAAAGCATCAGCGCTTCTGAAATGGAAAAAAATGTGCTGCGGATATAGCCGGTACCGGTGGCTTTTAATTTATCTGCCTGTTCAGCAAGATACCGGTTTTGTTCACTGACAGAGATGTGCAGCCGGTTTTTTATCCAATTTTGAGCTGCAAAAAAATGCTCATTCAAATGCTGCTTTATCGAAGGCACATCGTTTACAAAAACCGATATCTGGTTGCTAAGCAAATAAATAATAAATGCAACAAAGCCTGAGGCACATAACAACGCGATGATAATGGACAAAACCCTTCCGATGTTTTTTGATTCCAAAAAAACAACGATGGGCAAAAGAAGCACAGAGAGCAAAACTGCAAATGCAAAAGGAATCAGAATATTCTGTGAAACGTAAATGAAATAGCAAATAAAAAAAATGACCAGGAACTGAAATCCTAATTTGACATACAGTGGCCAGCGGTCATACAGTTTCATTTACGATTATGAATTACTCATAAAAAACCTCATGCAAAAAATGAATGAGGTTTTAGTTTGAAGTTATCAATTAAAATAAATCAAAGGCTTTGAATCCAGCTAATGACCTGATCTTTTGTTTTTCCTAGTTTTTGTTGCAAACGGCCTACCAATTCATCATCTTTTCCTTCTTCATGTTTTAAGTCATCATCGGTAAGATCACCATATGCCTGTTTCATTTTTCCTTTGACTTCATTCCAGTTTCCGTTTAATTTTAATTTCCAGTCTTCCATAATAAAAAGTTTTTTTTTTAACATTAAGCAGCGCCCCTGATGATTCTTAATAACACCAGGATTACTGCGACTACCAATAAAATATAAATGAGACCGCCTGCATTCCATACAAACAGTCCGAGCAGCCAACCTATAACCAGGATCACTGCGATAACATACAATAGATTTCCCATTTTGTTTTATGATTTAAGATTAAAAAATAGATGTGTGAAATGTTTCACCACAGTAAATCAACAAATATTGGGGATTCCTGTTTGCAATCTCACGCCCTTCGGATGACTCCCAAAATGATTGCGATAACAGCAATTACCAGGAGAATATGGATTAAACCACCGGACACATGATAAACAAGAAAGGAGATCACCCAGATAATAATTAAGATTACCGCGATGATGTATAAAAGACTTCTCATTTTTTAAAGGTTTTAAATTTGAAAAATATGATTACTGTATTTGTATCATTCAAAACTTTGCCAAATTATTTTTTTACGGGAAATGTGCATAAATGCTATAAGATAGTATATAATGAACCATTTATAAATAGCATTACTGTATATGCTTGGGGAAATACCTCTACGAAATGAGCATTAATTTAACATTTTAGCATCATTTCTTTTAAGAATAATTTATTAAACCGCTTGCGAAAGGAGCCTGTCAAAAAATTCTTTTGCCTTAACTTTGTTTGCATGCATTCGAAAAAAAATCTTTCAAAAATCTCTTTAGTCATTAAAGACGTATTTAAAGAATTTTCCGCAGATAATATTGTAAAATACAGTGCTTCACTTGCTTATTATACTGTGTTTTCCATCGCTCCGCTACTGGTTGTTATCACCACCTTATTTGGATTTCTTTTCGGACGCGAAGCAATGCAGGGCCGGGTATATGAACAACTGAACAAACTCGTTGGAAGCACCGCTGCCATTCAAATACAGGATATTATTAAAAATATTCACCTCAGTGGAAATACTTTTTTTGCAACTGTTATAAGCATTATTATTTTGGTGATCGGAGCAACCAGCATTTTTGGAGAAATCCAGGATTCGATCAATAAAATCTGGGGGTTGCGTATCAAACCACATAAAGTATGGTGGAAGTTAATTCTTACCCGTTTGATTTCATTTTCGTTGATTTTAAGCATTGGTATTATCATGATTGTATCTCTTTTATTGAACGCTGTGGTTGCTGCTTTTGGAAAATTTATTGCAAGGTTTATCGCCAGTTACAGCCTGTATTTTATCCAGGTTTCAGATGCAATTCTTTCATTTATAGTTGCTGCTTTTTTGTTCAGTCTGATCTTTAAAATATTGCCTGATGCGCGGATCCGGTGGAAAGACGTATTATTTGGAGGCTTTTTTACCGCGGTTTTCTTTACCTTGGGGAAATTAGCAATCAGCTTTTATTTACGTAAAAGTAATCTGATGTCGGTATATGGAGCAGCGGCCTCCATAATTATTTTAATGGTCTGGGTTTATTATAGTTCAATTATTTTATACCTTGGTGCCGAATTTACAAAAGTTTATGCTAAATTGTATGGGAAAAATATTTTACCAAATGAATATGCCGAATGGGTGAGAACAGAAAAAAAAACAGTTGCTGCACCCGAATTAAAAAACAAAGATTTGAATTAACTTTGAACGCTTTTAATTTCTTTCTATAAATATGAATAAAAAAATACTAATTATTGATGATGACTTCGATATGTGCGCTTTGCTTAGCCGGTTTTTAAATAAAAAAGGCTATGAGACGGAAGTTGCACACAACGGAGCAAAAGGACTTGCAAAATTTAATGAATTTCATTTTGACATTGTATTGTGCGATTACCGCCTGGGTGATAAAGATGGGAAAGATGTATTGATGAAAATTAAAGAAGCAAAACCTAAAACGATCGTCATTATAATTACCGGCTATTCTGACATCAAAACTGCTGTAGACGTGATCAAAATGGGTGCCTTCGATTATATTACCAAACCATTAATTCCGGACGAGGTAATTAACGTAATCGAAAAAGCAGTTGCTAATCCTGGTAATGAAACACCGGCACCTGCGGCCAGGCCTGCCCCCGCTACTCAGAAAAAAAGAATTTATGAATTATCGTTGAATAACGAATACCTGATTGGGCAGGACGGAGAAACAGCAAAAATATACCGGCAGATAGAAATTGTAGCGCCTACCAATTACAGTGTTATTTTATACGGTGAAAGCGGTACGGGAAAAGAAGTCATTGCAAAAACGATTCATGAAGCAAGTAACCGTAAAGGCCGTCCTTTTGTTGCTATGGATTGTGGCACGCTTTCGAAAGAACTGTCAGGAAGCGAATTGTTTGGGCACGTAAAAGGGGCTTTTACCGGAGCAGTAACTGATAAAGAAGGGCATTTTGAAATGGCAAATGGTGGCACTTTGTTCCTCGATGAAGTTTCTAATTTACCAAAAGATGTACAGGCTTCGTTACTCCGTGTGATCCAGGAAAGAAAGTATAAAAGAGTAGGTGGCACCAAAGAAATGGATGTAGATGTGAGGATCATTGTAGCTTCCAACGAAAACCTGCAGGAAGCCTATCAGCGTGGAAAATTCCGCGAAGATCTTTATCACCGGTTCAATGAATTTTCTATCAATCTTCCGGCTTTAAGAGATCGAAAAGGCGATATACCACTATTTGCACAGTTTTTCTTGGATAGAACAAACGCCGAATTGCAAAAGAATATAGAAGGATACGACGAAGATGTAGAAGAAATGTTTTTGAATTACTCATGGCCCGGCAATTTAAGAGAATTCAGAAATGTTGTGCGCCGTGCAGTTTTGCTTACCCAGGAAGGAAAAATCAATTCCAAAGTATTGCCGTGGGAAATCACCCAATCGCTTATTTTGCATGAAGTGCATACAAATGGAAATGAAAGTTTACAATCAATACCGACAAACGCTCAACATAAAGATGTAGATCTGAAAGATGCTGCCGCAAAAGCAGAATATGAAACGATTATGAGTGTTTTAAAAGAAGTAAATTTTAATAAAACAAAAGCGGCGGAAATTTTAAAAATTGACCGGAAGACTTTGTATAATAAAATAAAAATTTACGAGTCGTTGTAAAAAACGTTCAAAGGGAAGGATTTTTTTTCACCTCATTTTTTAGAGAATCCGGTTTAAAAATTTAGAATTTTAAACCGGATTTTTTGTTAAGAAAACTTTTTAAATAATTGCAGGCACACAATAAATATCTTCCCATTGATTCTGTGATGCGACGTTTTTATTTGGTTATCAAAATGATGCGATAAAAACAATTCGTCTTATTTGTTGCTTTACTGCCAGCGGTATTGAATAGCAACTTCTTTTTGTTTATAACCTCAGTTTGCGTATATTACACATATGCGGCCAAAGCTTACAAACATATTAACTAATCAACTGTTTATAAAACGGTTTTTGATCTTTCTAGCGATCCTGTTTCTACTTCCTTCTTTTTTATTTTCCCAGAAAGTCATTTCGATACATGTGAATGAAGGCATTAATCCTTCAACAGCAGAATTTATTCAGCAGGGAATTGAAAAAGCGCGTAAAGTAAATGCAGAATGCCTCGTTATTAATTTGAATACCCCCGGTGGCTTATTAACTTCGACGCGCGACATTGTTACCCATATCATGCAATCTCCGGTACCAGTAATCGTTTTTGTCTCTCCTACCGGCGCTCATGCAGGCTCTGCCGGAGTGTTCATTACTCTTTCTGCAAATATCGCCGCCATGGCTCCCGGAACTAATATTGGCGCAGCTCATCCTGTAGATATGCAGGGGAAATCTGATGCGGTACTAAATGAAAAAATAGTAAATGATGCGGCAGCTTTTATAAGAACGATCGCTGAAAAAAGAAACCGCAATGTTCAGTGGGCTGAAGATGCCGTCAGAAACAGCGTTGCTATTACAGAACAGGAAGCACTGGAAAAAAATGTTATCAACGTCGTTGCAAATAATGAAAAAGATTTATTGACACAGGTGGATGGAAAACAAATTCAACTGGAAAACGGCTCGAAGATTTTACATACAAAAGATGCAACTGTTGAAACATTGGAAATGGGGTTCTTTCAAAAAGTATTGAGCAGAATCAGCGATCCAAATATTGCTTACATCATTATGATGCTTGGGTTTTACGGTCTTTTGTTTGAGTTGTTTAGTCCTGGCGCTATTTTCCCAGGAATCATTGGCGTCATTTGTTTGATCCTTGCATTTTATTCCATGAGTTCGATGCCGGTAAATTATGCGGGATTAGCGCTGATTATTTTTGGGATTATTCTTTACCTGTTGGAAATAAAAGTGATCAGCCATGGTTTGTTAGCCATAGGCGGAACCATTTCTGTTTTGCTTGGCTCCATGATTTTATTCCGAAGCAGCCCTGTAGAAAATTTTGTTTCTTTATCCTGGTCAGTTATTTTTTCTGTAACTGCTTTTTCCGTTTTGTTCTTTCTTTTTATTGTAACGATGGGTCTGAGAGCACAAAGAGCAAAACCTGTATCCGGAGAAAATGCAATGATTGGACAAAGCGCTGTAACCCTTACTCCTCTTGATCCTCGCGGACAAGTAAGCGTGATGGGCGAAATCTGGAGCGCTGTTTCCCTTTCAGAAAAAATAGGCATTGATGAAAAAGTGATTGTGAAAGAAATAAATGAACTTACTTTATACGTTCAGCCTGTTGATAAAAACTTATAAACCTCTAACCAACCAATTATTCAATTTAAAAAAAACTAAAATATGCAACAATTTCCAATTGGCTTACCGATCATTATTATCATCATATTTGTGCTCTATATTCTTGCCAGTTCTATTCGAATTCTTCGTGAATATGAAAGAGGTGTTATCTTTCGTTTGGGTAGGGTTTTAGATGGCGGCGTTAAAGGTCCGGGACTTATTCTTCTTATTCCGATAATTGATAAAATGGTGAAAGTAAGTTTACGTACCGTCGTAATGGATGTTCCGCCCCAGGATGTGATCACTCAAGACAACGTGTCTATAAAAGTGAATGCGGTAATTTATTTCAGGGTGATTGATCCTCAAAAAGCAATTATCGAAATTGAAAATTATCTTGTAGGTACTTCCCAACTTTCCCAAACAACTTTGAGAAGTGTGTTAGGACAATCAGAGCTTGATGAACTTCTTTCTCAAAGAGAAAAAATCAATATCAAACTTCAACAAATTATTGATCTGCAAACAGAACCGTGGGGCGTAAAAGTGACGCATGTAGAAGTAAAACAAATTGATCTGCCGCAGGAAATGCAGCGCGCTATGGCCAAACAAGCAGAAGCAGAAAGAGAAAGAAGAGCAAAGGTGATTTCTGCAGAAGGTGAATTCCAGGCGTCACAACGATTGAGCGATGCAGCTAAGATATTGAGCGAGCAACCTAGCGCATTAACTTTACGGTATCTGCAAACACTTCGTGAAATTGCCACAGAAAATAATTCAACTACGATTTTCCCAATTCCGATTGATTTCTTAAAACCATTTATGAAAACACTTTCAGAAACGCAGAAAAATAAAAGCGGATCACCGGTAGTGATTACTAATCCGGAAAATCAGTAATGTAATTGTTTATCGGCATTTATTTTTGGCATTAATTATGGATCAAACCTCACAGATTTTCGAAACCTGTGAGGTTATTTTTTTAAATATTTAGCATGAAACAAATTGAGATAGGAAGTTTAAAATATGAAAATTTCCAGGAATTGCTGGTAGCGATGAAAGCCGCATATCCGCGCTGGAATGGCAACTACTGGAGTTTGGAAACAATAAAAAAACTGATTGATAAATTTCCTGAAGGACAAATTGTGATCAAAGTAGATGGTGTAGTCGTTGGCTGTGCGCTTTCTATTATTGTAAATTATAACCGCTTTGGTGACACGCATACTTACAAACAAATTACCGGCAATTATACCTTCAGTACTCATGATCCTGAAAACGGAGATGTGCTTTATGGGATTGAAATTTTCATTCATCCGGATTACCGTGGATTGCGGCTGGGAAGACGTTTGTACGATGCACGAAAAGAATTGTGTGAACATCTGAATTTACGTGCAATCATTTTTGGCGGCCGTATTCCTGAGTATCATAAATATGCTGACACACTTTCGCCCAAAGAATTTATTCAAAAAGTAAAGCAGAAAGCAATTTATGACCCGGTACTTTCATTTCAACTTGCCAATGATTTTCATGTAAAAAAAGTATTAAAAAATTACATGCCTGAAGATGCGCAAAGCAAGGAATTTGCGACTTTGCTGCAATGGGATAATGTATATTATACCAGCGAAGCCAAAGGATTATTCAACGCAAAAACGTATGTGCGTTTGGGATTAATTCAATGGCAAATGCGTCCATATAAAACAATGGATGAAATGTTTACGCAGGTAGAATTTTTCATAGATTCTATTTCTGCTTATAAAAGTGATTTCGCTTTATTGCCTGAACTTTTTAACGGCCCCTTGCTGGCAGAGTTTAATGAAATGTCGGAAGCAGAAGCAATGCGTGCTTTGGCAAAATATACGCCCGATTTCAGAAAACGTTTTCGTGAGCTTGCCATCAAATACAATGTAAATATCATCACGGGAAGCGTGCCAAGCATTGAAGGAAATGTTTTAAAAAATATTGGTTATTTGTGTCACAGGAACGGAAATATTGATCAGTATGAGAAGATTCACATCACACCTGACGAAGCAAAATTCTGGGGAATACATGGTGGCGAAACTTTGAAAGTTTATGAAACTGATGCAGGAAAAATAGGCATCCTGATTTGTTATGATGTAGAGTTTCCGGAGTTGCCAAGATTACTTGCTGAGCAGGGAATGCAAATTCTATTCGTTCCATTTTTGACGGATACACAAAATGCGTATAACCGTGTCCGCTATTGTGCGCAGGCCCGTGCGATAGAAAACGAATGCTTTGTAGCAATTACCGGCTGTATTGGCAATCTTCCCAAAGTGGAAAACATGGATATTCAATATTCACAATCCGCCGTTTTTACTCCATGCGATTTTGCATTTCCATCAAACGGAATAAAAAGTGAAGCGACCGCCAACACCGAAATGGTACTCATTGCCGACGTCGATCTTTCTCTTTTGCATGAATTACATACTTATGGCAGCGTCAGAAACCTCAAAGACAGAAGGACTGATTTTTACGAATTGGTTTTAAAAGGACAATCGTCGATATAGATTATTACTTCTCAATCTTTCTCTTCTTTCACTTCTTTGGCTTTATTCTTGTAATTTTTCAAAGCACCTGTATTCCAGAATTTATGGAAGTTAATCAAAATCAAAAGGAAGAGATAAACAAAAAGGCAGATAAAATAAAAAAGAAATCTTCTTTTATCTGGCTTGGCAGCTACATTACTGTTGCATTAATTTCCCTGACAGCTTATATTCTATTTCGCCTTCATGTTTTTGATCTTTTAGGCAAATACAGAATGACACTTCAAAAGCTTTCTCTTGCGATATTTTTTGCCGTCCTTATTTTATCTGCTACCAAACTGATCGAACTGGAAATTCAAAAAAGATCAAAGGGCAAATACAATCGCTACAACTTAATCCAGCTTACCAACTTATTAAGCATTATAGCCGTAGCGATTCTTATCGTTTCATTTTTATTTGCAAACTGGTATGCTGCGGCACTTTCATTAGGACTGATTTCACTGATTTTAGGGTTCGCCTTACAAACACCCATTTCATCATTCATTGGGTGGATTTATATCATTATCCGAACGCCTTACCGCATCAGCGACCGGATAGAAATTAATGGTTTTAAAGGCGATGTGATAGAGATAGGGTATGTTGACACTACTCTTTGGGAGTTTGCTGGCGATTACCTTACGAATGATTTACCGAGTGGAAGGCTGATTCGCTTTCCAAACAGCCTCGTGCTTCAATCAGCAGTTTTTAATTATTCATGGGAGGATTTTAAATTTATCTGGAACGAGATTCCTTTCCATGTCGCTTATGAAAGTGATTTGGATTTTGTTGAAAAAACAATAAAAAAAGTGACATCTACAGAATTGGGACCGCAAATGAGTGACCGAGTCACTCAGTTAAGAAAAATGGTAAAAGACTCACCGATAGATGAAATGGAGATCAAAGAGTATCCTTATGTTAGTTTCCGAATCAATGATAATACCTGGGTAGAAGTAACGGTAACTTACCTGGTTCCTCCAAAAAAAGCAGCTACAATCCGCACAGAAATTATTCGCAAAATTCTTGCTGAATTCAATAAGGCGCACGATAAAGTTTTGTTTCCAAATGGAAATTCGAGGTAGGAGATTAATTGTTGAATTATTCAATTATTGAATTATTCAGGAATGAAATACTTTTTTTAGCTCTATGAATCGCTATAATCAGTAGTTATAAATATTTCCTGTATGTTGCTGAAATCCTTACAAAAAAAAGAAAATAAAATCTTCATTATTTCTTCTTTTACTGATAATTCTTTGTGTTTTTATCAAGCGTTAATGCGTGTAGTCTCTAGCATAGCAACTCAAATTTATTTTTGCTTTATCCTTGATAATTCAACAAATAAAAGCAAAAATAATTCGTGTACATTCGTAAAATTCCTGAACCCAGATCAGTCGGGCAGACGTTCCAAAAAAAATAAATTATGCAAACAATCCGTTGGGGAATCATTGGCTGTGGCGACGTTACAGAGATGAAAAGCGGCCCTGCATTTAATAAAGTAAATAACTCTTCATTGGTTGCAGTGATGCGCCGTGATGAAGAAAAAGCAAAAGATTATGCAGCAAGGCACGGCGTTTCTAAATGGTATAATGATGCGAACGATTTAATAAATGACAATGAAGTAAATGCTGTCTATATTGCCACTCCGCCTGCGTTTCATGAAGAATATGCTATCGCCTCCATCAATGCCGGAAAGCCGGTTTATATTGAAAAACCAATGGCTTTAAACTTTGAATCTGCAAACATGATTGCTAAAGTTGCGACAGAAAAAAACATCAAAGTTTCGGTGGCGCATTATCGCCGGGGACAACCACTTTTCAATAAAGTAAAACAATTATTAAAAGAAAAAATTATCGGCGATGTTCGTTTTGGACGTTTACAATTTTACAAAAAACAACTTCCATTTGAAGCGCTTAGCGTGCCGAAAGTAGCGTGGCGCATAAATCCTGCAATATCCGGTGGTGGCCTATTTCACGACATTGCCCCTCACCAGCTCGACCTGATGTATTGGTTTTTTGGAGACATTGAAAAGGCTTCCGGCTATTCTGCAAATCAATCTAAATTCTATGATGCAGATGACATAGTAAGTGGTCATATTTTATTTAAATCCGGTGTAATTTTTAACGGCTTGTGGTGTTTCAATGTTGTGGAAGAAAATGTAAAAGATCTATGTGAAATTCAGGGTTCTGAAGGAAAGATGCGCTTCCCAATTTTCGAACATAAAAAAATTGAGATCATAAAAAACGGAATTACTGAAGAAATTTTATTTGAACCACTGCAACATGTGCAACAGCCATTAATACAGAAAATTGTGGATTATTTTTTAGGAGAAGGACCTAATCCATGCACACCAGAAGATGGCGCAAAAGTGATGTGGATGATGGATGAATTTACGCGGAAATAAAAAGAAATTCTTTTTTGAAAGGAGCGTATCAGAAACAATTTGGTAATCACCTATTCCCTTATGTTATGAT
>JAICYZ010000203.1 GCA_025933935.1 Chitinophagaceae bacterium | reverse complement strand
GGCTGTTAAAAGTTGGAAGCCAGCTCATAATACTTTGCTCTATCAATACATAAAAAAAAGCGCTGACGATAAATATCAAAACCAGTGGGCGGATCGCCAGTTTCATCATATCGGCAAAATCTTTTAAGAACGATTTTACTTGCTGTTCTTTTACCGAAGATTCATCCAAACGTGCGGTAAGTAATAATATAAAAGCGAGCGCTGAAAGCCCGGCCAGCAAATAATAAACATTGAGCCATGAAGTAGAAGCGGGATTGTTATTATCCACAAAAGCGCTGAAAATAAAGTAGCCGGCGAGGATGCCGACCATAAAAAAAGATTCAATAAGATTCATAAAACTTGCATGATCCTTTTTGTTGGAAGTTACCAGCCCGATGGTCGCATAGACCGACACCTTTATGAGGGCAAAGCTAACGCCTGTGACAGCAAATAAAACTTTCGTCATGGCAAATCCTCCGATCAATGGCATCATCAAACAAGCGATAATCACAAATACCAATGCCAATAACATCGATCGTTTATATCCAATGCGGGTAATATAGGACGCTATTAGGAAGGAAGCGATCGCAATACTGAGATCTTTGAAAGCTTCTAAAATACTCGCTGCTCGGGGGGTAATTCCATAATTATTCTGTACCTGCAAAATAACAGTGCCCACACTGTTGAGCAGTATGGCAAAGACAAAATAATTAAGAAAAAGGGAGATTTTTATTTGCCAGTTGTGCATTGATGTTTGTTAGAAATGAGTTACCGAATATACAATTTATTCATTTATACAATATTTCTTTCTGGGTGATTTTTCAAACTTTAAAAGAACGCAATCCGGGCATAAGTTTTTAAAACATAAATCCGGATTATTTGTTCCTTTCCTGTTGATTTAACTATTTTTATATAAAATAAAAAGGATGGTTCCTGCACCACAAACCGTTACAAAAAATGATTTACTACAATTAAAATTACCGGGTACAATTGATGAAGTAATTGCTCAACTGGAGCAAATTATTTCTTATTGTCAAATCAATAATAGTCCGGCCGGTTACTTTGCGGCGCTTTATCATAAAGTAACCTGCAAGGTAAAAGAGTGCATTGATAATAAGAATTTTGAAGATGGCATCCGGATGGAAAAACTGGACGTGGCCTTTGCTACCCGATATCTTAACGCGTATTATTTATGGCTGGATGGAAAGGAAACATCCGCATGCTGGAAAATTGCCTTTGATGCTTTTACCGATAATTCTACACTGGTGATTCAGCATTTGTTATTGGGAATGAATGCGCACATCAACTTCGATTTGGGTGTATCGACAGGACTGATCATGCAGGGCGTATTACTTGAAGGAATCCACAATGATTTTAATACCATCAACGGTATTTTAGCCTCTATGATCGATAACGTGGAAGATTGCCTGACGAAAGTAAATCCGTTAATGAAATTGCTCGATTTAAAGATCTTCCCATATGATGAAATGCTTGTTAGCTTCAGCATTGTTACCGCTCGTGATGGAGCGTGGAGCTTTGCAGAAGATTTAAGCAACAAAAAAGACGTGGATTACCAAAATTGTATAGACGACAGGGATAAGCGAATCGCACAACTCGGCAAGAGTATTGCAACTCCACGTGGCTTCTTATTAAAAATGATTACAAAGCTGATCAGGTTTTTTGAAAAAAAGAATGTTGTCGGGATTATAAAAATATTGGGAGTTTAATGGATGTAAAAATGTGAAAATGTATCAATCACGGCCATCATTTTTTTGCTGTCGCGCTGCCATCAGGCACAAAATCCAAAGAAACAGAATTCATACAATATCTCTTATAAGTCGGCGCCGGGCCATCATCAAAAATATGTCCGAGATGAGAGCCACAGCGTGCGCAAATTACTTCTATACGGTGCATACCGAGAGAATTGTCGACACGATAAATAACGCTGTTTTTCCTCGCCGGTTCATAAAAGCTGGGCCAGCCACAAGTACTCGCAAACTTGGCATCAGATCTGAAAAGTTTATTGCCGCAAACCGCGCAATAATAAGTCCCTTTTGGATCTTTATCCCAATATTTACCTGTGAAAGCACGTTCGGTCGCCTGTTCCCGCGCAACAGCATAAAGCTCTGGCGGCAAGATCTTTTTCCATTCAGCATTTGATACATGCAGCTTAGCTGTATCGGTATTTGAGTAATAAGGATTTTTTACATGATTTTTTACTGCAGGTTGCTGGCAACTTGCATAAGAAAATGAAAGAAAAATAGCGGATAATACAAATAGGGATTTCATGTTTATATTTTTGTTCGGTTAATGGAATTGGTGCTTACGGATTCTTCAATTTATTTTTAAAAACCTTTCTGAATCTTTCCACTTCCGGTTGGATTACGAAATGGCAATATGCCTGGTCGGGATTTTTATCGTAATAATCCTGGTGATAATCTTTTGCTTCATAAAAAGCTGTGTAAGGTGCTATCTGTGTCACAATTTTATTCTTATAGGCTTTTACTTGATTTAGTTTATTGATATAATATTCTGCCTTTTCTTTTTGTGCCGCATTGTGATAGAATATTTCAGAGCGATATTGTGTGCCCACATCATTTCCCTGTCTATTGAGCTGAGTTGGATCATGAGCTGTAAAAAAGGCCTCCAGCAACTCATCATACGAAATTTGTGAAGGATCATAAATGATGTTGCAGGCTTCGGCATGGCCGGTTGTACCGGTACAAACTTCTTCATACGTTGGATTTTTTACATGCCCGCCGCTAAACCCCGAAATTACCTTTTCTACACCCTTCAATTGCTTAAACTGGGCATCAACGCACCAAAAACAACCGGCTGCAAAGGTAGCAGTATCGAGTTTTTTGCCGTTGTCAAAAGTTGTGGTTAATTCATCTATCGATGCCTTTTCATTTTTTGCCTGCACGCATCTTGTCGCAAAAACCGGAATTGCTGCGAGGAAAAATACCAGTTGAAACATACTTTTTTTCATAACAAAATTATTTTAGAATTATCTACGTAAAATTATTCCATCGAAACCTCAATAAGATGTTAATGATTTTTATCAATACTTTTTGTATGGATTAAAGTTTGTGAATAAGAAAATCAAAAACATCGCTATTTGTCCTTTTACTGTTGCCTTATATTTGTTGAAGTATAAAGAATTGATTATAAAAAAAGAACAACCTCAATTTAAAAGATTATGGCGAAAAAAAGTGCAGGAATTTTATGGTATCGGGTTCAAAATGATGTCCTGCAAATGTTTTTAGTACATCCGGGAGGCCCTTTTTGGAGAAATAAAAATGAAGGCACCTGGTCAATACCGAAAGGAGAATTTGAGGAAGGCGAAGATGCATTGCAGGCAGCTAAAAGAGAAATGCACGAAGAAACGGGGATAGACACAAATATTAATGAGCTACGCAACTCCGAATTCATTGAACTAAATCCGGTACGCCAGAAAAGCGGGAAAATTGTTTACGCATGGGCGGCACAAGGCGATTTTGATGCTTCGCAATTAACAAGCAATACTTTTGAGATAGAATGGCCTCCAAAGTCCGGAAAGAAAGGAATTTTCCCGGAAGTAGATAAAGGCAAATGGTTCACAATTGAAGAGGCAAATAAAGCAATTCTTCCATACCAGCTACCGCTTCTTATTCAATTGCAAGAAATGGTACGAACAGGATTTTAACTGGCTGTATTATAATTTGAACCATTACTTTCATTGCCTTCATTGCTTTGTCAGGTTATTTCTTCAAAAATCTTAGCGCTCCATTCTCCCCTTCTATTTTCAAAAAATATACACCTTTTTGGAGAAAACTGACATCAACTTTCTTCATGATAGAATTGCGTTTTATTACAAAAACCTGGCGTCCGTTTACATCGATAATTTTACATGCAGGATTATTCATTTCAAACGCAGGTTCTATAAATAAGTTCCCATCAACCGGGTTAGGAAACAGCTTTATTTTTTGCTTTGCTGCATCTGCTAACATCACAGAAGATGCCGAATTGCTGATAGCACTGCCCTGCAATTTACCATCAACAGAAACGGCTGTAATTTTAAACCAGATATTATCGCCGTTTTTCACAACCGGATTTTGCCATTGATAAAAAGTATCGGTAATTCCTTGTGCAATGGAGTTAAAAGTAGCTTTATCATCAGTACTGTAGTCAACATTGTAAGTAACGGGATTTCCGTCATCCGGATTCATTAATTGCCAGGAAACAGGCGCAGAAGTTTTGTATATTCCTCCATCAGGATTTTTAATGGCAACCTTTGGATTTTCATAAGAATGCAAAAGTTCAGCAAAGCCAACACCTGTTACCGCATTACCATTCACCGTGCCTGTAATGGTCGTAGCATCCTCAAAAAATCTAAACGGCCATGTTACTTCAGAGTTTTTGTTTTTGGTGGTGATTATCAGATCAATTTTATTTTTTTCAGAAGATAACCTCCATTTATCCGCATAACACATCGCACTATCCGGCATGCGGTTAAACCCAAGCCGTTCTACTTTAAAGTCGTCTGTAGTATATTGAGTGTTATCGTTTACGTACGCCGATAAAATACGATACCTGTTGTTGTTTGGT
Organism: Chitinophagaceae bacterium; assembly: GCA_025933935.1. Classification (GTDB taxonomy): domain Bacteria; phylum Bacteroidota; class Bacteroidia; order Chitinophagales; family Chitinophagaceae; genus Ginsengibacter. The sequence continues at coordinate 2,450 of JAICYZ010000203.1, read as the reverse complement.
ATCGTATTTTGAGCAGTAAAAACATTCCAGATATTGAGGTCCATGCCATTCGACAACTGCACCTGGAACCATTCATATTTCTCTCCAGTCCACGGGTTGAAATTACCATATTGACGGTCGATCCAGGAGCTTCCGGTTACCTCTTCTGATACGCCGTTTAATGTCAGTTTGCCTGACACATCATTGCGGGTTTGTGAATAATAAAAGGTGTAATTATTCAACCCCTGATCCAGGTAGCCTGAATCTGCTAAAATCAAAGGACGTTTCAGGCTTGTACAATTTAAATCCAAACCTACATTTGCAGAAGCTGCCTGTATCGTGTATTGAAATGGAATCAATTTGCCATCAGCATCAGTTTTATTGCTCCAGACTTCATTCCCTTCTTTATAAACAGATGCATGAATATCGAGGTGGCCGGTTGCAATACTTGTGTAATTATCCGGAGTGGCATCCTGGTAAAACTTTCCGGTAGCATCATCTGTGAGATTTAGTATTCTGAAACCGTCAAAATTCAGCGCCGGATAATAAAAATAAGTGAGCATGAAGCTATATGTTTTACCGGAAGATGTTCCGGTAAGATGACCGGATGTGTACCACCATTCTATTGGTTGTGAAGGATGTCTTCCTTCATCTGCAGGGAAAGAAATTAAACTACCGGTTGGTTTATAAGGAAATACTTTCCAGTCTTGAGCATAACAAAATTTGCTTAAGAAAGCGGCAGTTATGAAAAGGTAAAGTTTAAACATCGCGCATAAAATATTTTTTCTAAAGTATCAATTTTTCGAGTGCACCACAACAGTTAGATTAAACAAGGGCGTACTCTTTCTTTTTCCATATCACTGATCGTTCTTTCAGATAATTCACAACAAAGTCGAAACACACTTTATCATCTCCAATCAATTCAGGAGGAAATACCCCTTTCTTTGAAAACAGTTTATTTACCAGCAAATTAACCGATGCTGTGCAGGTATAACCGGTTGCCCGCGCCATAGATGAAGTTTGTGTTGCGGCGTTGTAGTAATCAAGCAAGTGATATTCGATCGTTTTCCCTTCGCCATGCAAGACTACTTTCATCACCGTAAGTTCTTCTTCATTTTCTTCCATTTTCCATTCCCTTAACAAAATCTGTGAACTAAAATCTAGGGGAGAAACTTCTTTTCCATCTACCATAATCTTTTCTTTACTGAAAAATCCGCTTTGCTGCAAAGCAGTAATCAGGCTAACATGGCCAGGATAACGAAGTGTTTTTTCTTTTTGATTTGGAATATGCGACATCGTATATAAAAGTGAACGCAACCCATCTGTATTAAAAGCTTCCAGCATTCCCAATCCTTCAAATTCAATCAATTCGAGATCAGTTAATGCAGGTTTAGTTACGATCGTACCATTTTCCTTCAACCTCGCCGGCCGGGTATATTCTTCAATTACATCAATTGGCGAAAAAGGTGCTTTATAGTTGAATGGTTGCTTTGGATGAACAGGCAATCCTCCTACATAAATCTCAAAATCATCAATTTTCATTTCTTTATTATAGCGGCCAATGATGTAATTACTCATTCCGGGAGCTACGCCGCAATCAACAATTACAGTAACATCTTTTTCTTTAGCCAATGCATCCAATTGCAGCGCATCTTCAGGAAAAAAAGAAATATCAACGACGTTTTTACCACACCCAATAACAGTTTTTAATGTATCAAATCCCATAAAACCGGGAACAGCGGTTACAACCAAATTGAACGGCCTGAGGAAAGATTCATAAGACGAAAGTTCTTTTAAATTCTGAACAACAGTATCGATGGCGTTATTTTTTTCTTTAAGCAACTTTAAATTTAGTTTGTCTAAATCAAAAGAAGTAACATGGAAATCTTTTGCAAGATCAAGGGCGATAGCGCTTCCAACCATTCCGGCTCCAAGAACAGCAATCTTCATATTTAAAAAGTTTGTGTAAAGATGCAGAAAAAATGAAGGTGTAGCAAAGCAACAAATAGGTGGAATTTAATTTCTCCGGCGCTTCGTATTGAGGAAGCTCATTTAACCGCAGTAAAGCAAAAACATTTTGACAAGCCTGAACCTAATTCTCCGATTGTTCTGCAAGAAAGGTATAAGGATCGATTGAAAAATAGGAGTCCAATGCTCTAGGAAGTTCGCCAAGTTCAATATTCAGACAGCATTTATTTTCCCTGATTTGCCATAAGTAAAAATTCTTACTGTCCTCACAAATTTCAGGGAGCATTTCTTTTAAAAGGCCATTCCAGCAAGCGTCCTGCAACTGCTCAGATTCTGAACGAGGATCATCATTTTCAGAATTCATTTTTTGCCAGCACTGCATTGAAGTAAAATGAGTGCCAGTCATTAATAGAATTTCCTGCTGTAGATTTGTTTTCATGATTGACAATTTTTAATCTGTTATTAGGACGAAAAATTTGAATGATAAATTAATCGCTTTTCTG
>JAICYZ010000297.1 GCA_025933935.1 Chitinophagaceae bacterium | reverse complement strand
TCGGTACCGCGTTGAATTTCCAGCAATTGATTGAGCCGGCTGTTCAGAAAATATATTTGCAAATTGAAGCTCCACCGCGGCATCTCATCATAAAAATCATTCAGATATGGATTGTGATCCACATCTTCAAATTGCGGTATCCATTTATAATGCTTACTCAACAATTCGGTCAAAGTGGTTTTTCCCGCACCGATATTTCCCGCAACAGCAATGTGTTTCGGCTTTTTTGATTTTGCCATGTAGTGTTTTTGAATTTATATTTTCTAACAATTCAACATTTAAACTTCAACTTTCAATCTCCGGCATTAAAAGTAATTCAACCCCATCGCATTTCTCACCAGCTTCATGGTTACTTCTGCATTTGCCGTTGATTTCTCAGCGCCCAGCTTCATCACTTTTTGTAAATATTTTTCGTCTTTTAAAATGTCATTTACTTTTTCCCGTATTGGAGAAATAAACTTCACCATATCTTCTGCCAATTGCTTCTTCATATCGCCATAACGGATCGAGCAGTTATTAAATTTCTCTTCAAAATATTCTACCGTTTCATTTCCGCTAACGAGTTTCATTAGCAGAAATAAATTCTTGATATAGTCCGGTTTAACGGAATTATTTTCTGCAGGCCCATTGTCCGTTTTTGCTTTCATAATTTTTTTCCTGATCGCATCATCTTCATCCGCAAGATATAAAGTGGCCATTTGGTTTTCACTTTTACTCATCTTGCCGGTTCCATCCAGCGAAGGAACTTTTACCAATTGGTGATTAAAATTAAACGCATAAGGTTCAGGGAAAACTTCACCATAGCGGTGATTAAACCTGTTCACATAATTGCGGGCAATCTCCAGGTGTTGCTCCTGGTCTTTTCCGACCGGAACATAATTGGCCCGGTGAATTAAAATATCTGCGGCCATCAACACCGGATAGGTAAGCAATCCTGCATTCACGTTATCAGGATGCTGGCGTACTTTATCTTTAAAAGTAGGCGTTTTTTCAAGCTCGCCTTTGTAAGCAAGCATGTTTAAATATAGATACAATTCAGAAGTTTGATAGACATGGCTTTGGCAATATAACGCGGCTTTATCAGGATCAAGACCAGAGGCAATATTTTCTGCCAATACCCTGTGTACATTGGCTTTCAGCCCTTTTGTGTCCGGATGTGTTGTCAAAGAATGCAAATCTGCCACCATGAAATAACATTCATAATCCTCCTGCATTTTCACATAATTACGCATGGCCCCGAAATAATTTCCAAGGTGTAGATATCCGGTTGGCCTGATGCCGCTCATTACGATCTCTTTCTCCTTTTTCATAAGAGGGCGAAGATAAAATAAAAACATTTTTGATTTTTTATTTTAATAAGCAACATGATGCAAATTTGCAACCGGAAAACCACATGATTTTATCACCATTGATAAATCTTTTTGCGTGGTTTTTAATTAATTCCTTACTTTTCCGGATATTTAAATTAAGCTCCGAAACAATTGTAACAATCATTAAAGAATATTTTTTATTTTTCACTCTTTTATAAACACAAAAATTCCGCAGAAACACGATGAGTAGTTTATTTATTATGAAGCCTGTCAGCCATCTGATGCATGAGGCAGGTGAATCACAAAACACATTGAAAAGAACGCTGGGAGCCGGGAACCTGATTGCACTTGGTATCGGCGCTATCATAGGTGCCGGCTTATTTGTAAGAACAGCCGCCGCCGCAGCACAGCATGCCGGCCCATCTGTAACCATTGGATTTATAATCGCTTCTTTGGGATGTGCTTTTGCAGGATTATGTTATGCAGAATTTGCTTCAATGATTCCGATTGCAGGAAGTGCGTACACTTATTCTTATGCCACAATGGGCGAGTTCATCGCATGGATTATTGGATGGGATTTAATTCTTGAATATGGCGTCGGTGCAGCAACTGTAGCCATTGCGTGGGCAGAATATTTCAATAAATTCCTGGAGATCTTCGGCACTTCCGTCCCGTATGAATGGTGCCACTCCCCTTTTCAGATGTCGCATGACGGCCTTCATCATGGAATTATGAACCTGCCCGCTTTGGGGATCGTTATCGTTTTAACGCTTTTATTAATCCGCGGAATGCAGGAATCAGCGTTGGTAAATGCAATCATTGTAATTTTAAAAGTAGCCATTGTGATTGTAGTGATTGTTGTTGGATGGCAATATATCAGGCCTGAAAATCATACGCCTTTTATACCACCTGCAACTACATATACCGACCACATGGGCATCTCTTATCATTATGGAGGAATATTGGGAATACTTGGCGCGGCAGGTGTCGTATTTTTTGCGTTTATTGGCTTCGACGCCGTTTCTACCGCTGCCCAGGAAACTAAAAATCCAAAACGCGATATGCCAATTGGCATTCTGGGATCACTGGTAATATGTACTATTTTGTACATTTTATTTTCTTATGTACTCACAGGCATCGCTTCTGTTGAGGAATTTAGAACCAATGGCAGCGAAGCATCTGTGGTATATGCAATCGAGCACATGAGCGGACAAATGGTTGGAGGCGTATGGGTGCCTACATTCCAATGGCTGAGCGACCTCGTTACCATTGCGATCTTGCTCGGATTTTCTTCTGTGATTTTGGTAATGCTCATGGGCCAATCGAGGGTGTTTTATTCAATGAGTAAAGACGGATTGGTTCCAAAAATATTTTCTGAGATACATCCCAAATTCAAAACTCCCTACAAGTCCAACTTAATCTTCCTGGTGCTTGTTGGCATATTCTCAGCGTTCATTCCAGGTGATATTGTAGGCGATATGACCAGCATTGGAACCTTATTCGCATTTATACTGGTATGCGCCGGTGTTTGGATCATGCGGGTAAAACATCCGGAAATTCCAAGAGGATTTAAAGTGCCGGCTTATAAATTAATTTCAATTCTCGGTATCATAGTTTGCGCAGCGATGATCTTCGGATTGGGCTGGACCAACTGGGTAAGACTTTTTGGATGGCTCCTGATTGGTTTTGTTATTTATTTTGGATACAGCCGCTATCACAGTCGCTTGAGAAATCCCGAGAAATATCCCCATGATTTCCGCGATGATATTCATCAAGTTCCGGAAGAAATTCCACCACTCATCTAAAAAGTTATTTAAAATAAAAGAACCGTTTCAAAGCAAAACGGTTCTTTTATTTTAAGCCAAAAGGCGTGGCAACAAATGAATATTTAGGGAAGATTTTTATTTCAAAAATACAACCATTTATTCCTTTCGAAATATCCGGCTAATGATCGCACACGTCAAGAGCCGTAGGCTCGGCCCATCTTGTAACAACGGATTTTAATCCGTTGTCTCCATCTCCATCCAATGTCTTTACTGAAAATCAACCCGCACAAAATGAATCCCATCCTTATAAGAATAAGAAACCACAAATCCATACGTGTGGCAGATGCTTTTTACAATTGCCAGTCCAAGCCCAACCGAATCGCTTGTGGAAGAGCTTTTTTTAAACCGCTCGAAAAAAATGGCTGTATTTTCACCAGGTTCATTGCCTGTATTACTCACTAATATTGTCTGTTCGCTTAGATCAATTGCTATTTTCCCATTCTGAACATTATGCCTTATTGAATTCAAAATAATATTTGAAGCGAGAATTTCGGCGAGTGAATCATTCATTTTTATAAAAATATTTTCAGCCACATCTTTTTTGATAATGATGTTTTTTATAAACGCCAGCTCTTCAAAATTATCAATACATTGATTCAGAACTTTAGAAAAATTTACTTTTTCGGGGCTTTTAAACTGCCGGTTTTCAATCTTTGTCAGCAGCAATAAAGATTGATTTAGCCGTGATAGTTTTGATGCCGCATCATTCAAAATTTGTATCGAATGGCTTTGTGTTTTGTCCAGGTTTTCTGACTGCAATAATAGCTCAATTTTATTTTTTATAATTGCCAGCGGAGTTTGTATTTCATGCGATGCATTTTCGGTAAAATTTTTTAGTGATTCATAATCTTTACTTACTTTTTCACACATCAAAAGCGCTGCCTCATTCAATTCTGCAAACTCTTTAATATCTGTTTTCTGAGGATTAATTTTATTTTTTGAAGAAAGATTAAATTGTTTTAGTTGTTCTAAAATATGATTAAACGGCTGCCAGATTTTAGCAAGAAGAAAACGGTTGACAATAAAAAGAATAAGCAATAAAAAAATGATAACTGAAAAGGTAATGATGAGAATCAGTTGAATAATATCTTCCGTTTCCTGTTCTGATTTTTTCACGATCGCTATATAATTCTGTCCTTCTACATTGATCAAAAACTGAAGTTGCCTGAATGATTCGACTTCATCTTCTTTTGAATTATACCGATGTTGTGTTGAAAATTTGGTGTTAAAAGAGGACGTACTTGCCGGCTGAAATTGTATTTGCTGATCTTTATAATTCGATGCTTCAGGCAACGATTTTTTCTCTTTTATGTAATGAATAATTTCCTGTTGCTCGATGCGCAGGTCTTTATCGATCTGGTGTACCAAAACATAATGAATAATAAAATAAAAGCCAACGCCGGTAATCAAAAGCGTCACAATCGTAATGGGAATATTTACCCGGTTGTATTTTGCCAGAAGTTTCATGAAGCAGTA
>JAICYZ010000371.1 GCA_025933935.1 Chitinophagaceae bacterium | reverse complement strand
TATTTCAAAGCAGCAATCGCCCGTGCTGACAGCGGGCAAACAGGATTAAACAAATTAGATTCGTTACTTGCTTATCCGGTCACCAATATGACTGTACTTGTACCGGACAATGCAGCAGTTCAGACTTTTCTATTCGGCACCATTTATAACGCCCTTCTGCAACAAGGAATGCCGGCAGCAATCGCTGCACCTACCGCAACTCAACTTTCTTCCACGCCGGATGTATTCAGCAATCCTGCACTTTTCGGTTCAATAACAGCCGAAATGGTGAGAGGGCTTCTGGTATATCATTTTCTGGCTACGGATGCAGGGGCCGGCTTTCAGCCCAATATAAGAGTCTTCTCAAATAATTTTTCTGCAACGCCTGCCCTTTATACCACACTTATCAATTCCGTTGTTCCCGTTCATCCTGGCATTGAAGCTCAGGCAACATTTACCGGGCCTTTTGTTACCGGGTTGCAATTTAAGGGGTTGGGAACTTTCCCGCCAGGTGGCGCTGCTTATTCAGGAGCTGCTGCAAATGCAGAAATTGTTGCTCCGAATTCTTTTTTTGATAATGTCGCCGTAAATGGAGTTTATTATGTGATTGACAAAGTACTGTTACCTCAATAAAAAAAAATTGACAGAAGTATTCTGAAAAAGTAGATTTTTTCTCGATTGCATTAGGGTATAATTTTTGTAATATGAAATTGTTCATATCAAGAATTTGTTCAAACGTTGAATTTGGGAAGCAGCTTTCGAATAATTTTTCACTTCTAAAAACACGATCATGGCATTCAATTTAATCGAAATGGTAAAGAATTACTTTACCACAGACTTTACCAATCATGCTTCTTCGACACTTGGAGAAAACACCTCCGGAATTAGCAAAGCCCTATCTGCAATCATTCCCACCAGCCTTGCTGGAATACTAAATAAAGCAACTTCAGGAACGGCCGGTGCCAATGATGTTTTTGAGATGGCCAAAACTTCCGTCAATAATATTTCCCCAGGCAATAATGTTCCTTTAGCCGCCGACGAGGCAAGAGGAGACAGCATATTGTCCGGCTTGTTTGATGGAAAGCAATCGGGAATTGTCGGTGCAATTAGCGCATTTTCGGGAATAAAGGATTCTTCCACTTCCGCACTCATGAGTATGGCATTACCCGCCATCATGGGATTATTGGGCAGGCATGCGGAGCAAAATAATTTGTCGGCCAGCGGACTAGCCGGTTTTCTTTCTTCTCAAAAAGATCATATTATGCAGGCAATGCCTGCAGGTTTAACTTCCCTTGCCGGAATGTTGGGACTAAGTTCATTAGAAGGAGCGGCTTCTCAATTAAAATCTCCTGATCTGAAAAATACGTCCCATTCTGCCATTGATGATGTAAAAACCATTTCAGAAACTCCAACAGCCAAATGGCTGGTTCCGCTCATCGTTATTTTAATTGTAGTTGCCGGACTGTGGTATTTTTCCAGAAGTTGCAATGAAACAAAGCCAAGCGCTGCCTCAGTAACTGATACAACGGCAACGGGCAGCAACAAAGATACTGGCATGGCAATGAGAACTACTCCTCCGGATACAACAGCCGGTTCTATAAAAGTTCAATTGCCCAACGGCAAGGAATTGGAAGCAAATAAAGGAGGAATCGAAGATCAATTGGTTACTTTTCTTAACAGCAACTGGAAATCATTAAGCGACGATTCTCTAAAAAATAAATGGTTCAATTTTGATAACCTCAATTTTAATTTGGGAACCGCAACCATCACTCCGGCAAGCGAAAAACAACTGGACAATATTGCTGAGATTTTAAAAGCCTATCCTGATGCAAAAATTAAAATAGGCGGTTATACCGATGCCTCAGGAAATGCTGCTGATAATAAAAAGCTTTCCCAGGATCGCGCTGATGCAGCAAAAGCAGGGTTGGATAAACGTGGTGTCGCGTCACAGGTTATTGGTGCAGAAGGTTATGGCTCTCAATATGCAAAATATCCGGCATCAGCGCCGGATGATCAAAGAGCATTGGACAGACATGTATCAGTGAGCGTGAGGAAATAGATGAATCTAATAATCAATTTTTTAAAACAAAAGCCTCGAAATTTTTTCGGGGTTTTTGTTTTAAACCTTCAAGCTTCAATTAAACATTAAACCGGAAGTGCATCACATCTCCATCCTGCACAACGTATTCCTTTCCTTCAATTCGTAGTCTGCCATTTTCGCGACACGCAGCTTCTGATTTATATAGAACAAAATCATCGTAAGCAATTACTTCCGCTTTGATAAAACCTTTCTCAAAGTCAGTATGAATCACGCTCGCAGCCTGCGGCGCTTTCCAGCCTTTGTGTATGGTCCACGCTCTCACTTCCTGCACCCCGGCAGTAAAATAAGTAGAGAGATTCAAAAGCGCATAAGCGGAATGAATTAAACGGTCAAGCGCTGGTTCTTCCATTTTATATTCTTCCATAAACATCTGCTTGTCTTCCGGATTTTCAAATTCTGCAATCTGCGCTTCAATCGCATTAGTCATAATGATCACCTGCGCACCTTCTTCTTTAGCAGCAGCCACTAATTGATCAGAATATTTATTACCTGAATGCATCGATGCTTCATCCACATTGGCAACATATAAAACAGGTTTATTTGTAAGAAAAAAATTATCAGCAACCGCTTCTTTTTCTTCTTTTGAAAAATCCAGCGAACGGATGTTTTTCCCCTGTTCCAAATGTACTTTGGCTTTTTTCAGAACTTCAAATTCCACCTTACTTTTAGCATCGCCACTTTTTGCCATTTTTTCAACTTTCGCTATTTTCTTTTCCACTCCTTCCAGGTCTTTCAACTGCAATTCTGTTTCGATAATTTCTTTATCGCTTATTGGGTTTATCGGCCCTTCTTCCCGCAACACATTCTCGTCTTCAAAACAACGAATCACATGTATCACCGCATCCACTTCACGAATGTTTGCCAAAAATTTATTTCCCAAACCTTCGCCCTTGCTCGCGCCTTTTACGAGACCGGCGATATCGACAATTTCAATCTGCGTTGGAACGATCCGGTCTGGCTTTACCAAATCAGCAAGCACATCCAGTCTTTTGTCCGGAACATTCACCAGTCCTACATTTGGCTCGATCGTACAAAAACGATAATTGCTTGCCTGCGCCTTCGCGCTGTTGCTGACAGCATTAAATAAAGTTGATTTTCCCACATTTGGTA
>JAICYZ010000012.1 GCA_025933935.1 Chitinophagaceae bacterium | reverse complement strand
GATCCAATGGACAAATAATCCGGAATTACAAAATAATAAGCGTTGACTCTTTTACCATCATCCATCGTAATTGATGTTTTTATTTTTACCATTTTTCTTAGAAAACGTGGCACATTTCCACTGAGAATTTCATTCTTTGCCAAAGTTTCCCTTGCAACCCTGCTTTCAGAAAAAAAGCTTTTATAAAATTCAGTTCCTGTCACAGCAGCGCTGTTTCTTTTGGGTAAAATAAGATGCTTTGAACTATTGCATGAAATAAAGAAAAAAGAAATGATGAATATAAAAGTAGATGATTTCATAAAAAGTAAATTTAATTACAATTTTTTAAATAAGTCGTTTAAGCCGTAAACGGGTTTGCTTACCCTATATAATGTGATTCATACGGATTTATTACGGCTATTATTCGTTCTATACAAGCGAATTAAGACCGAATAACAACCGAATAAGAAGCGAATTATAGACAAAATTGAGATAAGGGCGCATTTCGATAGGTGAATAGATAATAGTTCTTCACTTGGTTTGTTTACTAAAAAATATTTGATTAAATGTTAAAATTTTTAAAAAGTGGAAGAATAATAAATCTTTTTTTGTTTGTTTAACAAATGTGTTTAATTTACATAACAATTCATCATTTATTAAATCGTTATTATGAGAAAGAAACTCCTTCTTATTGGGCTGTTTATGTTCTGTTGCCTTATGCAATCGATTGCGCAACAACGAACTGTAACCGGAAAGGTAACTGCCCCAGATGGTACTCCTTTAGTAGGTGCTTCGGTAACAGTAGTTGGTCAAAAATCAGGTGTAACCACTGATAATTCGGGCAACTTCTCTATCAATGTACCGGCAAATGCCAAACAACTGTCTGTTAGCTATGTAGGATCTGAAACGAAAAGAGTGGACATCACTTCTGCTTCCAATGTGGATGTGCAATTGGTAAATACTGCCGCTAATCTTAGTGAGGTGGTAGTTACGGGCTATGGAGGCACTTCCCGAAAAAGAGATTTAACAGGAGCGATTACTTCAGTTAAAGCAAAAGATTTTAACAAAGGAGTGATTAATTCGCCTGATCAGCTTTTGCAGAATAAAGTTCCCGGATTGGAAATAACCAACAACAGCGGTATGCCTGGTTCTGTTACTACCGTTGTAATCAGGGGAAATAATTCTATTCGTGCCGGTAACAATCCTTTATATGTAATTGATGGAGTGCCGCTTGATGGAAGGTCTGCTCGTCCAAGTGTTACCTTGGGCACAGGAGGTTTTGGTACAACTCCCGATGTAAATCCGTTATTGTTTATTAACCCGAATGATATTGCGCAGATGGATGTATTGAAAGATGCATCTGCTACAGCGATTTATGGTTCAAGGGGTGCAAATGGCGTTATCATAATTACGACTAAAAGAGCGACATCAAGTGGTACAAAACTTGAGTTCAACACCAGTTTTTCAACGCCTGCCGGCTACATGAAAAAATTTGATGTTTTAACAGCGGGTCAGTTCAGAAGCGCTCTTAAAAAATATCACCTTGATACTTTATCTACTTCCCTTGATAATGGGAAAAGTGTAGATGCGTTAAAAGCAATTACACAAAATAAATTATCACAAAATTATAGTCTTGCTTTAAGTGGTGGTAACGAAACCGGTAGATTCAGGGCATCATTTCTTGGTTCCAGGTTTAACGGCTTCATTAAAACAACAAACCTCGACAAATACATTGGAACATTTAGCGGTCAGTATAAATTTCTTGATCAAAAACTCAGCATTGATTTTAACGTAATTGCTGCACATACATCAGATAATGCTGCTTTAATTTCCAGTACTGCCGGTTCACAAGGTAATTTAATTAGTTCTGCATTAAGTTGGAATCCCACTACTGCATTTACAGATAATACAGGTGCGTATATTTATCCTACTAACGGTTCAGGAAATCCTTTGGCATTATTAGCTGCTACTTCAGATGAAACCAATGTAAATACTATGATGGGAAATATTTCTGGCAGCTATAAAATATTACCTTCACTTACCTATAAATTTTTATATGCCATTGATCATTCAGCAGGTAAAAGAAATACGAATATTGACGGGTATCTAAAAGGTTATCCTGGGATTTCAGGATTAGGATTTGCAGCGATTTCTGATCAGATATTGACTTCCCAAACTTTTACACATACTTTAAATTATACAACTGACTTATCAGATAAACTTCATTTTGACGCATTAGCAGGATTTGAATATTGGAAATCTGATTTTGCTAATTCAAGTTTTTCAGCTACTGGTTTCAATACTAACCTTGATCAAATGAATTTAGTGTCATTCCCTTATACAAGTATTCTGTCTAATGGAAATACCCAGAATCCTCCTTCAACTTATGTTGATCCTACTACAGAGCTGCAATCATACTTTGCAAGGGTTAATTTTAATTATTCAGACAAGTATTTTTTAACAGCAACAATGAGGGCTGATGGTTCTACAAAATTTGGAAAGAATAATAAGTATGGATATTTTCCTTCTGTCGGAGCAAAATGGCTGATAAGTAATGAAGATTTCATGAAGAATAACAGCATTTTTACCACATTAGGCTTAAGAGGTTCGTGGGGGATTACTGGTAATCAGGAATTTCCAGCAGGTGCTTCACAGGAACAATTTGGTTTCTCTGCCTACAATACTGCAGGACAGCTAAATGTAGCCAATCCTAATCTGAAATGGGAACAGACCACTTCTTATGATGCGGGAATTGATTTTTCTTTAATTAAAGGAAGGTTAATTGGATCTGTTGACTACTATAATAAAAACACCACAAATATCCTTTTTCAGAGCACAGCTATTCAACCAGCGCCTGCTTCAATTTATTACATAAATATTCCAGGTAATTTGACCAATAAAGGATTTGAATTAGGATTAACTGGTGTTATCATTCAGAAACAAGATTTTGATTTAAATCTTGGATTCAATATTTCATTTAATAAAAATGAGTTAACCAATTTTTATGCGCCGGGAACAAAGAATGCTTTATCTATTATAACTGGTCAAATCAGTGGACAAGGCGTATCAGCAGCACTTTCCCAAATTATAACTAATAATCAACCTGTAAATGAGTTTTATTTGAAACCGTTTGGTGGTTTTGATGCTAGTGGTAATCAGATAATTGCTGCAAATCCGGTTTATTCCGGCGATCCAAATCCACATACATTATTTGGTGCAAATCTGGATCTTCGTTACAAAAAACTCACACTAAATATTAATGGTGGAGGCGCAGGTGGATATGTTATTTATAACAATACGGCTACATCTGTAACGAACATTGGCGGAATATCAAAAGGAAGAAATATAGATTTAGCTGCGTATAATTCAAAGGAAATGACAAGCAGTGGTGTTGGTGTATCATCAAGATTTTTAGAGAGTGGAAATTATTTTAAATTAAGGAATGCTACGATTCGTTATGATATTGGGGATGTAGGGAAGTTCATTAAAGATTTGAATATTTTTGTGACCGGTAGCAATTTATTTGTAATAACCAAGTTCACCGGATTTGATCCGGAAGTGAATGTTGATAAAACAAATAACGGATATCCCTCAAGGTCAATTGAATATGTCCCTTATCCAACTCCAAGAATCATTTCATTCGGCCTTAATTTTAATTTATAATTCATTTTAAATACAGTATTATGTTACGATATAAAATAATAAAACTGGCTTTACCACTTGTAATAGTGATTGCCGGATGTACGAAACTTAATGAAAGCCTTAATTCCAGGTTGACGAATTCACAAACATCAACTGCATTGGGTGCTCAGGGTACTGGATTGTTGTTGAAAGCTGCTTATGCAGATATCGCTGGTACTTTCAGCAGCCAGGACCAGGTATTTTCGCTGGAAGAAAATACTTCTGATGAATCTTTAGTTCCTACAAGGGGAGGAGACTGGGATGATAATGGAGTTTGGAGGGTGTTGCATGCACATACATGGAATGCAGACCATCAACAGATTTTAAATGTGTTCAACAGCTTGAATAAGTTAAATTTTGATGCCACAAATGTGCTAGCATTTAATCCCACAAAATCCCAGGCTGCGGAAGCTCGTTTTTTAAGAGCTTATGCACTTTATTACATCCTTGATCTATATGGACAATTCCCTTTTAGAAATCCAGGAGATAATTTGTTAAACGCACCTGAAGTTAAAGCCGGAGCTGATGGTATCAATTTTATCATTAGTGAGTTAAATGCAATTATTCCGGATCTTCCTGCTGATAATCCGATCACGGCTGCTACTCCAGATGCTGCTAATGTCTTGCTAATGCATTGCCTTCTGCAGAAGGGAGCATTTATAAATCGTGCTGCCCCTACTTTTGCAGATGCCGATATGCAACAGGTGATAACTCTGGGAAATGCTATTATCAATAGTCATAAATATTCTTATACAACAAATTACTTCGATAATTTTTCTGTATTTAACAGCAGCACATCCAAAGAAGGTATTTTTGCTTATCCAAATCAATCCGGCAATTCTACCAATCATGCGAATATAGAAGCACGCTGGATGATGACGCTCCATTACAATTCATATACGCCTGATAATCCAAATGCTGGTTGGAACGGCTTTACTACTATTAGTGATTTTTACAATACTTTTAGCCCGACAGGAGTTACAACCTTTAGCCGCAGCGACAGTACTTTGGATCAACGAATAGGTCACCGCTATAATGTAAATTCTACACCTTATTCAGGTATTCGTCCAGGTTTTTTAGTTGGTCAGCAGTATAATGAAAACGGTGCGCCAATTAAAGACAGAAATGGGAATCCATTAGCGTATACTCCTCAAATAGCTTCAGATATGAAGGAAACTGGGTCTAATCTGGAAGTGACTGGAATAAGAGTTGTAAAGTATGTACCTGACTTTACAAACAATGGAAAGTATTATTCTGGTCCTGCAGGAAACTGGCAGATGCTTTACAGATATCCCGATGTAGTATTAATGGTAGCAGAAGCTAAAATGAGAGCTGCAACTCCTGATGTAGCAGGCGCCTTAACCTTGATTAATGGATTAAGGGCCGCAAGAGGAGCGACTCAGGTCACTTCAATGCCTCTTGTTAATCCAAATAATGTGGAAGATCCTAATACACTTTTGGCTGAAAGAGGCAGAGAATTATATTGGGAAAGTTTCAGAAGAACCGATTTGATCCGTTTTGGTATGTATCTTAAAACATGGCAGTATAAGCCAACTGATGATCCTAAAAATCTCGTTTTCCCAATACCTTCACAGGCATTGGCCGCTAATCCTAACCTCAAACAAAATCCCGGTTATTAATATAATTTTATGGGTTAATTCAAAGGCCGGCTTTTGCCGGTCTTTTTTATTAAACAGCCTTTTATTTAAACTTTTTCAGTAAATGAAGAAATAACATCAATTTTGTTTTTGCCATTTTATAGCTCTGGAAATCGTAAATTGTTTTCTTATTTTTTAAACGATTAAATTTATAAAAATGAAAATTCCTGAAAACAATCAAACCGTAATGCCTTACCTAATCGTTGAAAACGCTGCCGGGTTTCTTTCCTTTACCGAACATGTATTTGGAGCAAGAGAAACATTTAAAAACATGCGTGATGAAAATGTTATCAGGCATGGAGAAATCATGATTGGGAACGATAGCACCATAATGTTTGCTGATGCTACTAAAGATTATCCACCTTCTGCCGCAGGCTTTTTCATTTACGTAGATAATGCAGATGAAACTTTTGCAAAAGCGATCAGCGAAGGCGCAACCGTTGTGAAAGAGATTACTGATGAATCGTATGGAAGGGGAGGAGGAATCAGAGATCCATTTGGAAATACCTGGTGGATAACAGCTGTAAAATAACCATAGTCTCTACTAGATGCTTTCTTTACCTTTTGCGGGTTTTTTATTTATTTGTGCCAGTAAAAGAAGAAATATCGTAAATCTTGATTTCTGTACAATCCAACATTCAGTATTCAGTATTTACTATTCACTATTCACCATTCACAGCTTTACCACTTTATAAACTTGTTCCTCATTTTTGCCCTGTATTTTCAAAATATAAATTCCTGAAGGAAGATTATTTGCATTCACAACAGTATTGGCTGATTCAATGCTTTGCTTTAAATATAATTTACCTGTGATGTCATATAATTTCAAAACTTTTCCAACAATTTCTTTATCCTGATTGGCAGTAACATGAACTACATTTTTAAACGGATTTGGATAAATAGTGATTTTCAATTCTGAATCAACAGCGTTTGGAAGCGGACCTGCTTCTGCGTTTGAGCTATCACAAGCGGTAGAATTCAGGAATGAATTTCTGGGGCCACCTAAAGCAAACAAGCTTCTCATTTCTGCTTTTTGACCTTGTGTAAACAGATTCATACAGGCATCATCCGAAAAATCCATAAAATTCATAAACATATCGCCGTAACTGTTTATCGAGCATTGTGAAAGATGTGGAAAGGAAGAACAACCATAATTTCCAGCTTGTTGTTGCGGGGTATCAGCAATACTGTCGTCGCCGCACGAGCTGTCGCCCCATAAATGTTTTAACCCGAGCCAATGGCCTATTTCATGAGTTGCGGTGCGGCCTTTATTATATGGAGCCACTAGATTTCCAACCGTTCCAAAAACATTGTATTTAATAACAACTCCATCTTTTTCTAAGGGACTTCCCGGCAAAACACCATAACCTAAAGTCAGGTTGAAAAGATTGCAAACCCATAAATTCAAATATTTTGTTGCATCCCAGGCATCATCACCACCCTGTGCAGAAAATTTCATTTTATCGTCATTCTGAAAAAATTCCACTTTCGTATACTTGCGAACAATACCCGTTGTATAATAACCGTGAGGATCTACTTTTGCCAGGCAAAACTGAATTCGCACATCGGCGGCTACTTTTTTAAAAGGTTCCGGTGTATTTGCAGCATCGGCATTTTCTCTTCTATAATCCTTGTTTAAAGAGGCTATCTGAGAAAGGATTTGTTCATCACTGATGTTCTGTGCGGCCGTATTATAAAGTACATGCACAACTACAGGAATTGTGATTACTTCATCTTTTAAAGTATCGCGGCTGCCAGCTTTTTCAGTTGCGGTTCTTTGTGAAATATGATTATTTAGAGGATGACTCTGTAAATAGTCTGCAGTTCCGCAACGTTGAGCGGATGTATAAAAAACAATAGTTAAACTAACAATTGTAAGAAAAATTTTCATGTATTCCCTTGTAAAAACTCAATTTTCACTGAGCGATGAACAATAGCGGGATTACATAGGGATGGTGTCGGTTATTTTACAAGGATAATGGAGAATTGGATAAAAACCGCCATTATTTTCAGCAATAAAAACAGATGAAATGTTATTAAGGGTAACAGGGGTTTCGGGCACAAATAAAGAATATATTTTTCAAACTTCGAAATTTTTCAGCCTTTATTTTTAAAAGGGATTATTTAAACCGGTCTGTTTGCTATTTTTACATTTTATATTCAAATAATGATTTACAAATTTTTCGTCGCCGTATCTTTTTTATTTCTTTTTTCATGTAACAATTCTTCTCCCTCTTACGATGATTCTCTTCCGCAAGCTAAAGTAAATAATATACCGCCACCTGCTGCTATTATGTATAAAGTGGACGCGGTATATCCTCATGATCCGAAAGCTTACACCCAAGGCCTTGAATTTTATAAAGGAAAACTATATGAAGGAACAGGAGAATGGGGGACGTCTAATTTGCGGATTGTAGATATAAAAACAGGGCAAATTGAAAAAAATTACCTGATTCCCGATACGTCCATTTTTGGTGAAGGAATTACGATTTTTAAAAATAAAATCTATCAGCTGACGTGGCAAAACAATAAAATTTTTGTGTATGATCTGAACGATATTTCACATCCCATAAATACTTTAACATGGAACCGCCAGGGATGGGGCGCTACGAACGATGGTACAAATATCATTATCAGTGATGGCAGTTCACACTTGTATTTTGTGCAACCGGATGAAAATAAAAAAGAGATGAAAATTAATAAAATTCTCACCGTTGCCGATAACACCGGAGAAGTTGATAGTCTCAACGAACTTGAATTGATAAACGGATACATTTTTGCAAACCGATGGCTTACAAATGATATTGTAAAAATAGATACAGCAAATGGTTATGTAGTTGGAAAAATGGATCTTACGGGCTTGCTGGAACAATATGATCCTGGCGTAAAAGTAAGCGGTGATGCGGTTTTAAACGGTATTGCTTATGATAGCACTACCAAAAAACTGTACATTACCGGCAAAGACTGGCCAAAAATGTTTGAAATGCAATTACAATAAAGTGTTTTCGTCTTCTTAATGTTTTTGGGAACTTGTTGTCAAACTGTTGTGATTATTTTGTACGCTATCTGGTTGTGACACTCCGCTTAAATTATCAGGAGGAGGAGTAAAACTTCCGCCACCGCTTTTATTTGGATTTGTGGTAACAGCGCCTGCTCCATAATCATTCTTTCGATACGTATTATATAAAGGGGAGCTGCTGCCGAGCCTGGTATCCCGGTAAAAATGACTTCTTTGTGAAGAATCTGTTGTTGGATATATTTCAGACGGAGCGCTTCCACTTCCTTTATCCGGATTGGTTGTTATAGCTCCAGCACCGTAATCATTTTTTTTGTAAGTATTATACTGTGGCGAACTGCTACCCAACCTCGTGTCTCTGTAAATATGCGGCTGAGGAGTCGAGTACTCATTTGGCAGAGGTGCAGATTGTGCCGGTTCATAAGTTCTGTCCTGCGATAATTTTTGATTTTGCGATGTATCCTGAGAGAAAACGTAGTTGGAAATAAAAAATCCGGAAATGAAGATGGCGATGGTTTTTGCTTTCATAATACTTAGATTTTATACTTAAAAACCATAAATAGCATGCCATAAATGAGTGTGAAATGAGAGAAAGTTGTTATTGAAGGAGTGTAAAAAGCGCTTTCAAAATCACGATCGCATAAATGACAGTAAAGAAAGAAATAGCAATGATTTTGATTCATTTCAGAAGCTATCAACCTGTCTTTTATCTGAATAGCCACAAATATCCGGCTATTTTATTTCCCTTAAAAAAATAAAAAAATCCCGTTACAATTTCTGCAACGGGACTCTTTATTAATTGAGAAACTAATTAGGCGTTATCTTCTGATTTTGTTTCTTCTTCACTTGCTTTTTCCGCTTCTGCTTCTATTTGCTTCGGCTCATTTGCAGGTGGAGCAGGAGTTTCTGCGAGAGTGGCTTCAGCTTTTACTTCTGCCTCTGGCTTTTCTTCTGCTTTTTTCTTTTTAGAAGCAGCTTTTTTCGCTTCAGCTTCGGCGTCTGGTGCTTCCACTTTTGCTTTTGACTGAGAAGTTTCCTGGTTCGTTTCGTTATCCATTTTCTTTTTCAGGTCAGCTAAAACACCCAAATCGCCCAATGTTGTTTTTTCAACCTTGCTCTGAATATTCTTTACTGCTTTTTTGGTTGTTTCTGCATCAGCTTTCTTTTCATTCAATTGCGCATTTTTTTCGTCTGCTCTTTCTTTTTCCCAAATACGGCTGTGGCTTAAAATGATCTTTTTATCATTGCGGTCAAATTCAATCACCATAAACGGCGCAATTTCATCCAAACCAATCAGTTTATCATCTTCACGACGAAGATGCCGTGCAGGAGCAAAACCTTCCAATCCATAAGGAAGCTGAACAGTAGCGCCTTTGTCGTCGCGGCGGGTAACGGTTCCTTCATGAACGCTTCCAACAGGGAAAGTTTCTTCAAGAGAGTTCCATGGATCTTCTTCTATTTGCTTGTGACCCAACTGAAGTTTGCGGTTTTCTTTATCAATGCTCATGATGATCACATCAATCGTTTCGCCAACTTTAGTGTACTCATTCGGGTTATTGAATCGTTTCAACCAGCTAAGATCGCTGATGTGAATCATGCCACCGATGCCTGGAGAAAGTTCTACAAAAACACCGTAAGGAGTAATATTTTTCACCAAACCTTTGTGTTTGCTTCCTGCAGGGAATTGCATTTCAATCGTATTCCACGGGTCTTCTGTCATTTGTTTGATAGAAAGGCTCATCTTACGATCTTCTTTACTCAATGTCACAATCTTTGCTTCGTATTCATCGCCTAATTTGAAGAATTCTTTTGCATTGATCGGAGTATTTGCCCAGGTAATTTCACTTACGTGAACCAATCCTTCTACACCCGGATAAATTTCCAGGAATGCGCCGTAGTCTTCAATATTTACGACTTTTCCTTTTACGATTTCGCCTTCTTTAATGTTTTCAGGCAAGGTATCCCATGGATGCGGTGTTAATTGTTTCAGACCAAGGCTGATGCGTTTTTTATCATCATCAAAATCAAGAACCACTACGTTCAGTTTTTGGTCCAGTTTCAATACTTCGCTTGGATGATTGATGCGTCCCCAGCTGATATCAGTAATATAAAGTAAACCATCTAAGCCGCCAAGGTCGAGGAATGCACCGAAATCGGTAATATTCTTGATGGTTCCTTCCAATACTTGTCCTTTTTCCAATTTGCCGATAATTTCAGCACGCTGTTGTTCGATATCGCTTTCGATAAGAGCTTTGTGAGAAACAACTGCATTCTTAATGGCTTCATTGATTTTCACCACTTTGAACTCCATTGTTTTTCCCACAAATTGATCGTAATCTGTAACCGGTTTCACGTCGATCTGAGAACCTGGTAAGAATGTCTCCATTCCAAATACGTCCACGATAAGTCCGCCTTTGGTTTTGCTGGTAACAAGGCCGGTAACGATTTCGCCGGTTTTATGCATATCCACAATTCTTTCCCATGCACGGGTAGTACGCGCCTGTTTGCGGCTCAAATGCAGATTGCCATCTTTATCTTCTTTTTCCGCCACCATTACTTCCACTTCATCGCCAACTTTGAGGTTTGGTATATCGCGGAATTCATTTAAACCCACTAATCCGTCACTTTTAAAACCAATATTAATCACCACATCTGTTTTGGTCATGGCCACTACAGTTCCATTAACCATTTCATTGTCGTTGATCTGTTTAAAAGTTTTGTCGTAAACTTCATCATACTTTTCTCTTTCAGATTGGTTATATGAAGTCACATTTCTTTTGTCAATGCTCCAGTCAAAGTCATCATGAGGAGTAGATAAAGCTTCTTCATGAACCTGCTCATCTGAAGGCTGTGGTTCAGTAGCTGCTACTGTTGATTCTGTCTCCGGAAATTCAGGAAAAGGAACACCTTCAATGCCTCCCTGGGGTTTCGGGCTTTCCAAAATTTCGTTTGTTTCCAACTTTTCCTGGTTTGCTTCTTTGTTTTCTGTATCCATTATTTTTTAGCAGGTAAATTTGTTGTTGCTGTATCCGATGCGAATCCTGCTTATCAGCATTTTAATTATAAATG
The DNA here is from genome assembly GCA_025933935.1 of Chitinophagaceae bacterium. Taxonomy (GTDB): domain Bacteria; phylum Bacteroidota; class Bacteroidia; order Chitinophagales; family Chitinophagaceae; genus Ginsengibacter. Next base: position 18,567 of record JAICYZ010000012.1, on the reverse strand, counting down.
TTGTATGAATCGAAAATCCCAAATTTTATTTTGGGAGGGCAAAGGTAAGAAAATATGCGATTATTCTTCATCTAAATCAATTTTGATGAAAGAAAAGCAAGCTAAAAATGTTTGTTTTTTTCGATAAAAAAAAAGTATAGAATCGCTTCTACACTTTTGATTGCTTATTCAATAGTTGTGCTTTTTATTTCACTTCATTGATAATTGTTTGTGCCCTTCTGTTGGACAGATAAATCTGGAATCCAACTCCAAGATTCAGGCTGCTGGTATATGGCTGACTTCCAAAGCCGACGATACCATTATATTTTAATAAAGTTTCAAGGCCAATATTAGGAGTAATAAAATAAGCATAACCCGGCCCGATTCCAATGCCCAGCCCGGTAGTATTTGCGCCGCTCGAAACGCTGATTCCTTCAATTCCTACATTTCCTTCAAAAAAGAGGCGTCCGTGTTTTAAGACATTTGTTTTTGGGTCATTTATATAATATCTACCTAAAGCGCCAACACCATAATTGGTCGTTGTTCCTGCTCCTTTTGCCGTTGCTAACCCAAAATCTATATAGGCGCCAAGGGCTAAATTGTCTTTGAGAAAAAAAGCAAGTTTCGGGTCTATTGTTGTTTGGAAGGCACCGCCACCACCAAGGTCCAAATTAAATTTTGCGATGTCTCCTCCTACCAAAACATTGCCTCTTTGTATTTGTGCCAAAGACTTGTTTGCATAAAAGCTGCATGCAATTAACAGTATTCCGATTAGTTTTTTCATGATCGTTATTTTTAGGAATTTCAATAAAATTCATGCCAACAAATCGCTTGTTTGTTATTAAAAGGTAATTATTAAATTGCAAGCAATAGCATCTTAAAATAAATTGAATGAAGAAATGGATTAAGAGTTTACAACAAACCCATCTTATAAAATCAGTAGTTTATTTTATCATAGGCGTCATCACTTATCCTGGTCTTGTTTTGGTTAATAAATTAAAAATTACCGGTACAGAAAACATTGAAAATCTCCGCAAAAAGAATGTACTGTTTGTCAGCAACCATCAAACTTATTTTGCCGATGTTATCACTTTTCTTCATATTTTTTGTGCAGTAAAATGGGGAAAAAAAAACAGATTAGGTGTTCCTTTTTATTTATTAAATCCATTTACCAGGGTTTATTTTGTAGCGGCAGCGGAAACAATGAAAAAGAGCTGGCTGAGTCGTTTTTTTACCTGGGGTGGAGCTATTACCGTAAAAAGAACGTGGGTTTCTGAAGGAAAAGAAGTAAGGCGTGGACTGGAAACAAGCGATACAAGAAATATTTCCAAAGCATTGGAAAATAATTGGGTCATTACTTTTCCACAGGGAACCACAAAGCCATTTGCTCCGGGACGAAAAGGAACGGCATTTATCATTAAGCATGAAAAGCCAATTGTCGTACCTGTTGTAATTAACGGTTTCTGGCGCGCATTTAATAAAAAAGGATTGAAGTTTAAAAAGAAAGGCTCGTTGCTTTCCGTGCAATTTAAAGAACCGCTTCAGTTTACTTATGAAGAACCAATTGAAGAGATTTTAGGAAAAGTAATGGATGCAATTGAGCAGAGTAAAAAGTTTATGCTAAAGGGAAATCATCACACAAAAAATTCCTAGAATAAATAGCCATGTCACTATTATTCTGTCAGCTTTTCATTTTTAATGTATTATTTGATATGATTTTCGTCAAAAAAGAATTTTACTGATATTAGAGGCCATTTAAAAACTGTCCGTGAATATAATCCACTACTGCAGGCAAGCTTTGTGTCTGTTCGAATACCTTTAACTGCCTGTCAGCGCCCGTTCCTTCTTCAAGAATTTTATGCACATATCCGATTGTATTTTTAATTCCAAGCGGTCCGGCTACATCGTCAATAAAATCGAGCAATTCATAAATTAAAACCCGTGTGTTTACTTCGGTTTCCTTTCCAAAATCAATCATGCTTCCTTCTATTCCGTAACGGCTTGCACGCCATTTGTTTTCATTGATGAGCATTCTTGGATAAATGATAAAATTGAGATTTTGAGTGCACAATTTATAAAGCTTTGCACAAATTCCCTGGAATAAAGCAGCAATAGTTATCGTTTCCTGAACGGTTAATGGCACATCGCAGATTCTAAATTCTACTGTATTGAAAAAAGGATGAACTCTTAAGTCCCACCAGATCTTTTTTGCATTGTCGATGCAATTTGTTTTTACGAGGATCTTTATATAATTATCATATGCCTCAATGCTTTCAAAAAAATCCGGAATGCCTGTGCGTGGAAACTTATCAAAGATTTTTGTGCGGAACGATTTATAGCCGGTTAGCCTTCCTTCCCAAAAAGGCGAATTGGTACTTAATGCAAAAATGTGTGGTAAAAAATATCTTGCCGAATTGGCAATGTGAATCGCCATTTCACGATTTTCCATCCCTACATGTACATGCAATCCAAAAATCAGATTGCTTCTGGCGGCTTCCTGCAATTCTTTTACAATATCACTGTAACGGGCGTGGTCAGTGATCAACTGGCGTTCCCAATGACTAAATGGATGAGTGCCGGACGCGCCGACCCACAAACCGAGATCACCTGCAATGTTCGAAATTGTTTTTCGCAGATTGGCCACATCCACGTAGGCGTCATCGATATCCTGGCAGATATCCGTGCCCACTTCCACTACCGCCTGATGCATTTCTGCTTTTACTTTATCCTTAATTATTTTCTCGCCTTCCTGTACAATTTTTTGCTCATGGCTTTTCAATTCCCGTGTTTCAGGATCCAACACCATGTATTCTTCTTCTATTCCAATCGTAAAATGTTTGTAAGAAATGGCCGGCATTTAATTATTTAGATTAAGAGTTAATCAGTAAAGAAATAAATAATTGAAGTTCTTATTTGCTTTATAAGCATATTTAGTCCTCTATCAAAAAAGTTCCAAGGTCGATCACTTCGCCTTCTTTCATAATGAATTCTTCAATATCTGAAAGATCAAGATTAGACATCACTTTACTTTTAAAAATCTCCTCACGGTTTTTATAAACCAGAAAATAAAAATCCGGTTTATGATCAACGTTCATCGGTTGTGAAAAATCGCCTTGCGAAAAAAGGAACTTTGCCACACCATCTTCATCCGGAACACTTTCTCCCAAGTAATCGTCATTGAAAATATCTTTATCATAAAGGCGCACGGAATATTCGCTGCCCGTTAACGGCTCATCATTTCCTTTGCTTATAAGCCGCACTTTTACCTCAATATTCATTTCTTTATTTAAAGCTATAGAAGGCATATATTATTTTTTTGAAAAGTAATGATTTTTTATTGAAAAATAAATAAGTGCTTGTGGAAAAATTCAAATGATGTTATTTGTTGCTTGATTGCGATATATCTTATTCATCTAGTTTTAATACTGCCAGAAAGGCTTCCTGCGGTACTTCAACGTTGCCGATCTGCTTCATTCTTTTTTTACCTTCTTTCTGTTTTTCCAATAGTTTTCTTTTCCTGCTGATATCGCCACCATAGCATTTTGCGGTAACATCTTTTCTCATGGCGCTGATGTTTTCCCGTGAAATTATTTTCGATCCTATTGCAGCCTGTATCGCTATTTGAAATTGTTGTCGCGGTACCAGGTCTTTTAATTTTTCGCAAAGTTTTCTTCCAAAATCCTGTGAACGTGAACGATGAATTAATGAACTTAACGCATCCACTTTATCCCCATTCAGTAAAATATCCATTTTTACAATATCACTTTCCCGGTAGCCGATAGGATGATAATCGAATGATGCATAACCGCGGGTTACGCTTTTTAAGCGGTCATAAAAGTCAAAAACAATTTCCGTTAAAGGCATTTCAAAGCTAAGCTCCACCCGGGTTGGAGTTAAATATCCCTGGTTGGTAAGGATGCCTCTTTTGCCAATACAAAGCGTCATAATATTTCCAATATAATCCGGTTTGGTAATGATCTGCGCTTTAATAAAAGGTTCTTCGATTTTCTCAATGCGTGTTGGATCGGGCATTTGAGAAGGATTATTTACAATAATCTTTTCACCTTTGGTTGTATAAGCGTTGAAACTCACGTTTGGCACAGTTGTAATAACCGTTTGGTTAAATTCCCGTTCTAATCTTTCCTGGATGATCTCCATGTGCAACATTCCGAGAAATCCACATCGAAAGCCGAAGCCAAGTGCCTGGGACGTTTCCAGTTCAAAGGTGAGTGAGGCATCATTCAGTTGCAATTTTTCCATGCAATCTCTCAGTTCTTCAAATTCATCGGTATTTACCGGAAATATTCCAGCAAAAACCATTGGTTTTACTTCTTCAAATCCTTTGATCGATTCTTTGCAAGGGTTGGCAGTAGTGGTAATGGTGTCGCCTACTTTTACTTCTTTTGCATTTTTAATTCCGGTGATTACATAACCTACATCGCCGGCTTTGACTTCGTTTTTTGGCATCATTCCCATTTTCAAAATGCCTACTTCATCTGCGTTATATTCTTTTCCAGTATTTGAAAACTTGATTTTGTCGTTCTTTTTTAGAATACCGTTAAACACACGATAATAAACAATAATTCCACGGAAACTGTTAAAAACGCTATCAAAAATCAAAGCCTGGAGGGGTGCATTTTCGTCGCCTTCCGGTGCCGGGATGCGTTTGATGATTGCAGTAAGAATTTCTTCAATTCCCACGCCTGTTTTCGCGCTTGCATGTAAAATATCTTCCTGTTTGCATCCGATCAGTTCAATGATCTGATCTTCCACTTCTGCGATCATTGCACCATCCATATCTATTTTATTCAACACCGGAATGATCTCTAAGTCATTATCAATCGCAAGGTATAAATTGGAAATTGTTTGTGCCTGGATTCCCTGGGTCGCATCTACCAAAAGCAAAGCGCCTTCGCATGCAGCAAGCGCGCGACTTACTTCATAGCTGAAATCCACATGGCCGGGAGTGTCAATTAAATTCAAGATATATTCCACGCCTTCATACTTATAATTGATCTGAATGGCATGGCTTTTTATCGTAATTCCTTTTTCCCTTTCAAGATCCATATTATCAAGAACCTGGGCCTGCATTTCACGGTCGTTTACTGTATGGGTAAATTCCAGCAAACGATCGGCAAGCGTGCTTTTGCCGTGATCAATATGTGCGATAATGCAAAAATTCCTGATGTTCTTCATTTACCAAAAATAATTTTTAAAAAAGGAATGCAAAGGTAATAAAACGGCAGCCATTAAATGATTAATTGTGAACCTCTAAATGCTTGTTTTACCCGCTTTTATTGAATAAAATGTTAAAGAAAATCTTCATCAGAAAGATAATAAAAGTGATTTTTTTATTGGAAATATTCCTTTGCAGTCAAAATCGGTTTGCATCTGATAAATTTAATTAGCCTTTTATTGTTCTTATCCTTTTCTCATTCCATATCTTCATGGCTTTTTTGAAGCTATTATTATTTATGCAAAAACTATTATTGGTATTTTTTATTTTGAATGTTTTTACAGTTTCAGGGCAAAAGGTCGAAGGAACGGTAAAGGATGCAGATGGCAATCCGTTGCCTTTTGCTTCTGTTCTGGTAAAAGGAACCCCAATGGGCGTTACAGCCAACAATCAGGGGGAATACAGCATCTCTCTTACTCCTGGAAAATACACCTTGGTTTGTTATTATGTTGGCTACACGTCACAGGAAAAAACGGTGTCTTTAACTAATGCGGATCAAAAAGTAAATTTTGTTCTTACGGTTCAGAAATTAACTTTAAAAGAAGTAATCATTAAAGGAAACGGCGAAGATCCGGCTTATGAAATTATACGCCAGGCAATAAAAAAGAGGTCTTTTTATGAAAACCAGGTAAAAGCATTCGAAGCGCAGGTTTATATCAAAGGTTTGATCAGATTAAAAAGTCTTCCCAATAAAATTTTTGGACAAAAAATTCCAGAGGAAGACAGAACCGACATGGGTATTGATTCCTCAGGAAAAGGAATTATTTATTTGTCTGAATCTGTAGAAAAGATTTCTGCTGAAGAACCTGACAAATTTAAATTAGAAGTGATCTCAAGTCGGGTAAGCGGAAGCAATGGATTTGGCTTCGATTTTCCGGTTTTCATTGATTTTTATAAAAATAATGTCAATGTTTTTGCCTCACAATTAAATCCTCGTGGTTTTATTTCACCCATTGCTGACGCGGCTTTGAGTTATTATAAATATAAATTCCTGGGAAGTTTTTTTGAGGATGGAAACGAAGTAAATGTGATAACGGTAACACCTAAACGCGATTATGAACCGTTGTTTTCCGGCATCATCAATATTACTGAAAATGACTGGCGGATTTATAGCTGCAATCTTTCTCTTACCCAAAAATCACAACTGCAAATTTTAGACACGTTACAAATATCCCAGCTTTTTGTTCCCGTAGAAAAAGACACCTGGAGAATCAAAAACCAGGTATTGCATTTCAATTTTGACCAACTGGGATTGAAAGCCGCAGGTAATTTTGTAAATGTTTATTCTAAATATAATTTGCATCCCAATTTTTCTAAAGATTATTTTAACCGCGTTGTCATAAAATATGATAGTGCTGTAAATAAAAAACCTCATTCTTATTGGGATTCGATCAGGCCGGTGCCGCTCGAACCTGAAGAAATAAAAGATTACAAAACCAAAGACAGCGCGTTTGAAGCACGTAAAGATTCTATCGAGAAAAATATTGATTCACTGAGAAAAAAACAAGGGACCGTAACACTATGGCAACTTTTGTGGAGTGGTGTTAACCGCACTCATTTTAGTTATAAAGAGGATTATCAAATTAAATTTGATCCGTTGTTAAAAACTGTGCAATATAACACTGTAGAGGGTTTGGCAATTAATCCATCATTGGTTATTTCCGAATATGTAAAGAAACTGCAAACGGAAATCAGCTTTATTGCAGACGCCAGATATGGATTTAATAACCATCATTTGAATCCCTGGGCCGGTCTTAAATTTGCCAGCAAAGAAGATTTTGATCCGGATAAAAAAATGAAAAACCAGTCATTTTTTGTTGCAGGTGGAAAACGCGTAAGTCACTTTTTTAAAGAAAGCAATACGACAGGTTTGGGTAATAGCATCGGTACTTTATTGTATGGAAGAAATGATATGAAAATTTATGAAAATTATTTTGCAAAAAGCGGTTTTCAAAAGAAGTGGGAGAGTGGCATTTCTTTTCTTATTGAAGGAGAATATGAAGATCGTTTACCGCTCAACAACACCACGGATTTTGTTTTAAATGATAAATGGAAAAGCAGGCTTACTCCAAATTACCCGGTAGAAATTATGTCTTCACAATTCACAAGACACCAGGCGGTTCTTTTGCGTGCATCGGTAAGCGCTACACCTGGTCAGCGATACATTGAATTTCCAAAATATAAAATGGCTGTTGGTTCCAAATATCCAACCTTTACTTTTGATTATACGAAGGGGATAAAAAACATTTTTGGCAGCGATGTGGATTATGATAAATGGGCATTAAATATTGCGGATAACGCAAATTTAAAATTAGCCGGATCAATAAAATATAGTGTCACTTTTGGTGGATTTCTAAATACAAAATCTGTCTATCCCCAGGATTATAAACATTTCTACGCCAGTTTCTCTCACATTGCCGGAGAATATGTAAGATCCTTGCAAATTGCTTCTGATTATGAGTTTAGCAATGACGCGCCTTTCTATACAGAGTTTCTTTTTGAGCATCATTCCAATGGATTATTCACCAATAAAATTCCGTTACTTAAAAAGCTAAACTGGAACCTGGTAGAAGGAACGAATGCACTTTATATAAATCCAAACACCAGATATGCGGAAATATTTGTAGGTCTTGAAAATATATTTAAAATTTTCAGGGTTGATTTTGTAACTGGTTTTCAAAATGGGTTTAAACCGGTTTATACCTATCGCGTTGGGTTCGGAGGTTTATTGGGTGGCCCTTTCAATGCTCAAAGATTTAAAAGAACCGAAAAAGTAATTGATGTTTGGTAAAATCATTTGTCACTAAACAAGTAAATAATTTGGATTCTTATTCCGGTAATGTTATGCATCATTCCTAAAACAATTCTTCAATAAACAAATAAATAACGCCGAATCCTATTTCTTTTTCACCACAATTTTCTCAGTATATTCTTCGATTACATTGCTGAAAAATTTGCGCGCTTCTGCAAATTTTTCTGCCGGAATTACATTGTGGGAAAGTTCAAGAAAAGCAATCGAAGTAATGGTATTTGCTTTTTCATCATAGACATAGTTTGTCCTAAATGATCCATATTCAAATTTTGTATCTCTTGCTTTTGGTAGATTATCAACGGTATAATTCTCCGGCAACTGATAAACGGTTGTATCAGTTTTAATAAAAGGGAAAGGACAATAATAAGATTTGGTTCTTTTTTCGGTGGATGGTAAAGTGTAATTCCAAATTTTATAAATTCTTGGATTCAGGAACATTTTACTACCCGCAGTAAATTCCGGAACTTTTTCAATTTTTAAACTGAAAGAAGTTTTGGCGAAATTATTATCATTGCTGTTTGAAAGTTCAAATTCATCAGGCTGCAAAAACCCTAATTTGGCAACCAAATATTCTTTTTGGTCGTCTTTCTTTTCATTCATTACATTTTCTAAAATTTCTTCTTTGTATTCTCCTTTTGTTTCCAAAACACTTTCACTTTCACCTGATGCATCCGGTTTTAAATTGATTTTCGAAGTAAGATTAAATGTATTTTCAGAAGGTTTACTTTTTGGCGTAGCCACCAGCACGCCGCCTTCCGGTGTTATCAATAATGCATTCCTGTTTTCTGTGAAACTACCGAGCACACCTGCTTCTGTAGAAGTGCTCGTGCATTCCAGCCAGGTTGTGTCTTTGTTTGCCGGGACACAGAGAATGACATGGTTGAATGAATTATGAGGAAACGCCGGATCAACCGGTTGCTTGTTGTATTGCGCATTTATTAATGCCGGATAAGAAATAATTCCGACGGAACTGAGAATTGATTGCATGTAATTCGCCAAGGCTTTGCAATCACCATATTTCTTTTTGTCAACAAAATTTGCATCGAAAGGTTTGAACCCACCAATACCTAATTGGATGCTAACATATCTGAAATTGTTTTGAAGATAACTATAAAGGATCTTAATTTTTTCCTTGTCATTTTTTGCATCCTTCACCATTTCTTTTAATGAACTTTTTGTTTCGTCAGACATGTTTGAACAATCTTTTGAAAGAGTTGAGTACCAAAATCCAAAATTTTTCCAGGTAGAAAGATCTCCTTGATTTCCATCCATTGAAAATTTATTCGGAGATAATAGAATTGCGGGATAACTATTTTCATAGCTTACTGCACCTTCTTCGTAAGGAATTGATGAAAGGTTTTTTACTTCCCATGTATAGATTTTATTTTTTCCGGAACTAACGATGGAAGGTGTTAAAGCAATATGTTGCGCTTTAAATTTTAAGTCAAGATCGGCAGGAACCGTTACTGTATAATTTGAATATTCCACTGATTGTTCAGGCATTTGAATCCGGTAGTCAGGATAGTTTAAAGTGCCTTTATATTTGAATTGATAATCGAATTGAACTGTAATAGGATATGCGGGAGCCGATACCTGGAAAAAATATAATTTTCCGTCAACGACAAGCCCGTCACCAGTCGCAATTGATTTCATTTCTTTCATTTTGTAGCGGTTCACTTGTTTACCGTTTGCATCGAACACTTTTATTTCCGCATCTTCCAGTTTTTTAAATTCATCGGAATATTCTTTGAAATTTAAAATATACTCACCTTCTGCGTCGAGCACTGTATAAACCTGGTGAATAGTAAGCTTTGCATAGTCGATATCCTTTACTTCAAAATTTATTTTCTCTTCCCGTTTTATGGTGTGTGCATTTTCTTTTAATGCTGCTGGAATTGTGGAAGCATCATAAATATTGATTTGAGCAAAACAGGAAGAAATCGCAAGGCAAAATAAAATGCTTATTAAAGTCTTTTTCATCAGGCAGTTTTTTTCTTTTTGATTACGATTTGTTCATTAAGCGTACTGAAAAGTTTTTTATAAAATTCCTGCAATAGCGGATACGCGCTTGCCGAATAAAACGATTGAAAAAAATCAAGCGAAATGCGGAAATCGATGGATGTGGCACCCGGTTGTATCAACCTTTCAAGTCTAATACTTGAATCCGGCATAATCATTTTAATGCTCTTTGGCAGGTCATCAAATTCATAACCATCCGGTAACATCACCTTACCGACGAGAGTATAAGATTGAGGATAATTAAAATCAATATCTGTCTTACGTTCATCAGCGATAAAGGGATTTTTTTCAAGGCCCTGAAACAGATTCAGGGTAAAATATTTATATTCTCCTGATGCGTTTACCGGAAGAGAAAAATCAACTTTTTGTTGAAAAGGCAACGTGTCCTTATCCTGATTTTGTATTTGAATATTTTCTACTTTCATAGCGGTAAAGCCTTTTGTGAAATAATCTTTGAAATTACTCTTGTCTTCTGTCCACTTTTTTACACGTGGGTTTCTCGAATACCCATAACTGTAAACGGTAGCCTGGCCTTTCATTAAAGCATCCGGAGTGATTTCGGCAGACAGCGTAACCACACTGCGCCACACATCTTTGTTGTTGTTTAATTTGATCCAGCCGCCATGCTCTTTATCAACGACAAAAGCATCATTATCCAAAACATCATATGGAATGAGATAAGCAGGATTATATTTATCAGCTGCATTCAAAATGTATCTTTTATCACCGATAAATACACACGTCATTGTGTTATTAAATTGATCTAAAAAAGGATAGATTGTATTTACAGTTCCATTGTCTTTTGTGCTTACCAAAAGCGGGTAAGCCTTTATCCCTGCATCTCTTAGCAAATCGATCAGAATAAAATTAAGTTCTGCGTTGCTTCCTGATTTTTTGTCCCATGCGGATTTTATTCCGTCTGAGGAATAGATACTTTCCCTTCCATTCCAGTTCATATTTCTACGAACATAATCATGAATAATAATCATTTTATGATAATCATCGCCGACGTTTTTCAATGAATCATCAAGCGATTTTGTATGAGGAAGGTTTTTCTTTAATTGCAAGCCGAAATCTTCATCTGCCAATAAATCGTCTGTAAGCTTTGGCCAGGTGGATTGGATTTCTTCTACTTCTCCATTCGGATAAACAATGCTGTTTAACTGCGAAACAATGCGTTGTAAGTAATCTTTTTCGGCGCCCATGTAAGGTTCATCTCTTAATGCCGGGACATTTTTTAACGTAAATGTTCTTTCTTCAGAACGGCTGGAAATGGAGCTGGCTTTATAAAACAAATTATCAGTTACAACTTCATCTTTTTTCTCCATCTGCTGATAGGTCAACATTTGCATTGCAAAGCGAAAAATAGAGGGAATGCGAATCCGGTAGCTGCTGATTCGTGTCGGGATGTCGCCCTGAAAGTACCAGTCATCAAGGTCTCGAATTGATTTTTTTGCATCAACGTATTTATATTCTATTACGCTTCCCACCTTTACATCAGGCATCGTAAATGAAACCTCAGAAATTTTGTTGTTTAATTTTTTTATATAAACAGAAGATTTTTCAAGTTTGGTTGTTACTACATTTCCTGCATTGTCGATGTTATAAGTAACGCCTGATATATTTCTGATCTCTTCATAATTTGATTTGCTGTAGAAATGTAATTTGATATTGGCTCTATCCAACCCTTTTTCTTTTAAAATTTTTATACGGGTTCGTCTGTTTGTAATGATATTAAAATTTTCAGCAACAATATTGTAATAGACATCACCATAATCAAGCAAGGTATATGCTTCAGCGTCTTTGTCAAATTCACATTCCTTTAAAAGTACGTCTGCCTTATCAATCTTACCGTAAGCCGGAAGTTCCTTTTGGGCAAAAACAGTAGTGCAGGCAAATAAAAGCAGTAAACCCAGAGTGTGTTTTCTCATCGTTTTGGTTAATTTGTTAGAGAGGTAAAAAAATGTTTATAGAAATAACTTTGTTAAAAAATGATACAACGTCTGAAAGGCAATTAAATTTTATTCTGAAAAAATATTTTTGAAAAAAGAGTCGGGGAAGCTTTTTTTTATTTTATTGAAAGCGAGCATCTTCTCAAGCAGTAGAGCACTTTTAAGGCTATTTTAAAATTTCTCTACAGTAATTCCCAAGCCATATCCATCTCCATAAATAATTTTTCCATAATCAAATTGAACTCCTTTCGCTACATCTTCAGCAAGTAGTAACGGGCCATCCATATCTACGTAATCCAGCATGGGCAATAGTTGGGCAATGGCGGCGGTTCCAATGGAACTTTCGTTCATACAACCAACCATTACTTTCATTCCCAGAGAACGGCCGTTTTTTATCATCCTTAAAGCAGGAGTGATGCCGCTGCATTTCGTCAATTTAATGTTGATTCCATGAAAGTGTCCATTACATTTTTCGACATCATGCTCCGACACACAGCTTTCATCAGCAATGAGTGGCAGTGGAGAGTTTTTGTACAAGAATTTCATTCCTTCCCAATCATCCTTGGCAAGCGGTTGTTCAATAAATTCAACGTTTAATTCTTTAAAAACTTTTATTTTTTCCAGTGCTTCTTCTGCTTTCCATGCAGCATTTGCGTCAATCCTGAAAACTGAATTTGTATGTTTCCTTAATTCCTCGATAATGTGAATGTCTTCGGATGTTCCTAATTTAATTTTATAAATTGGCCAAGGCGTTTCTTTCATTTTGGAAACCATATTTTCGATGGTGTCAATTCCGATAGTAATATCTGTTAATGGATTTTTTGAAATATCCGCATTCCATAATTGATACAATTGTTTTCGTTTCATCTTACCATAAATATCCCAGCCCGCCATGTCAAGTGCACAGACTAAAAACGGATTATCCGGAAGCAGGTGATGCAGATAATGCCAATATCTTTCTGGTTCGGTGAACGAAAATTTTTCAATCAATTTTTTTTTCGCCTCAATATCAGCAATCATTTTTTCAACAGGAATATTGTAATACGTAATCGCTGGTGCCTCGCCGTAACCGTATATGCCAAAGAATTCCAACTCTACCAATAATGCCGGTTGATGAGTTTTGGTTCCTTTTGAAATGGTGAATGGATGTTTAAATCTTAGGTCTGATTTTTTGTAACGTAAATTCATAAAATGTTTCTCCCGCTTTCCTGTATATATTTTTTCAATTCTTCATTAAATTCATTTTCCTGTAACAATGTTTCCAAATTTAAATGCATTCGATAATGCCAATAATGATTGGGATCTGAAGGAAGATTTATCCTTTCTTCTTCAGGATCGTCTCTACGTAATTTTTCACTCATTCCGAGTAGATCCGACAGTTGAAAAATACTCCACATCGCCGGCGAATATAAATGTTGAAGAACAATTTTTTTGCTGATCCATGGTTCACAATAAAACGGCGCTTCACCATATTGGCCAAGCATGTAATTGTAAAATCTTTGAGTTTGTTCTCGGTTTTCTTCCCACCAGCCACGAATGGTACTCATATCATGAGTTGATGGAGTAACCACCGATAAATAAGGTGCATCATTCGGATGAAAAAATTCGGAGCCGGGTGTTTTAGGCATTCGTTCTATTTCTAATCCTAAAATTCCTAATTCGCGCATTACCTCGGGAACACAAGGTGGTACCATTCCGAGATCTTCACCACATACAAGCATGTTGGTATTTCGTTTTAGCGAAGGTAGTTTTTTCATCGCTTCTTTTTTCCAGAAATCGTTTTGTCGGTAGTAGAAATAATCAATATAAAGTGGCCATAAAACGCTTTTTGTATAATTATCGAGGAGGAAAAAGGAAGACGTTTTGTCTATAGAGATTCTGAAATGAAATTTTAATCCGTGTGAATTTTCTTCTTCAAAAAGAATCACATTACTTATTAAATCAAACAACCCATTTTTTACAAATTCATCATCCTCTTTTTTAAAATATTCTGCAACCTTTGCCTGTGTATTTAAAGATTCTTTTAGCCTGAAATTGCCATGGGCATTTTCATCCAGATACTTTTCTTTTATTTCATTTTTTCTCTCTTTAAAAATATTAGTGAGCACTTCTTCTATTATAAACGGCTCGCAATAACGGTCATGGTCAAACGAAATATTCCTTTGGTAGAATTCAGAAATATCAACAGGAATTGCAGGAACGAACCTTCCCATAATACCTTGTACCGCATTCATAGGAATGCTCCATATCCTGAAAAAGCCCAGAATGTGATCAATTCTGAACGAGTCGAAATAATTACTCATCTGATCAAAACGTCTGCGCCACCAGTTGTAATTATCTTTGCTCATCTCTTCCCAATTATAAGTGGGAAAACCCCAGTTTTGGCCTTTTATGGCGAAATCATCCGGCGGTGCTCCTGCCTGTTCATCCATATTGTACAACGCGGGATTTACCCATGCATCGCAGCCAAAACGATACACGCCGATGGGAATATCACCTTTCAAAACTATTTTCTGATTGTGTGCATAATCTGCAACTTGCTTCATTTGTAAATGCAAATGATATTGAACAAAATAGAAAAATAAAATCTTGTCATAATGATTCTGTTTAGGAGAAGCCAGTTTTTGAATAGCCTGTTCATTATAAGTTTTATTGCTTTTCCATTTAGAAAAATCAGCAGTATTGTATTTATCGCGGAGATAGCAAAATACAGCGTAAGGTACCAGCCAATGCCGGTTTAGTTCAAAGAATTTAAAATAATCAAGATCATTTTTAAAATTCTTTTTCTTTGCTTCAAACAATTCTTTTAAAGCTGAAAGTTTCAATTTCATTACTTTTTCATAGTCAAATTCTTTCAGTTCATTCAGATGTTTTTGTTTCTTTTTTAAAGGCTTTATTATCCAAGAAAATTCTCTTCCGGCAATTTTTTCCAGATTAATATAAATCGGATGCAATGCGAAAGCAGAAATAGCAGCATAAGGATAAGAGTCATGCCAGTTTTGATGAGCTGAAGTATCGTTAATTGGTAAAAGTTGAATCAGTTTCAAGCCAGTTTTTTTCGCCCAATCGATTAACAGTTTGATATCTGCAAATTCTCCGACCCCAAAACTTTTTTGTGTGCGCAGGCTAAAAACCGGAATTGAAACTCCTGCGCCTCTCCACAATGAAGTCTGGTAATTTACAAATCCGTCATTAAAAATTGTAATTCCTTTTTCTTCTTCTTCAAACTTGCGGATAACCCGGTTTTCTCCATTTTCAAAACTGATAAATCTTTCTTCAACGATATTATAAATACCATATTTATATGTTGCCGGCCACTCATTTTCTTCAAGAAAAATACTGGCGGTATACCAGTTATTTTCCGGACTTAGAATTATCGGGTCTTCCGTATTCCAGTTTTTTAAATTCCTGGTTGATCCCGCCATGCAAATCGTTTCTCCCGGGTTTAACAGTGGTGCTTTTACCCGGAAAATATGATTTGCCTTTTTTGTTTTTAGATTTTTTACTTTGGTAACGGGAGACAACAATATTTTGCTAAATGCTCTTGTAAAAAAAACATTCCATACGTTTCCAGCAGTATTCCAGACATCAAAAACAGAATATGATGTTGTTTTTTTTGAAACATTTATAAACCTATTTTCTTCCCCATCAAAAATCTGTATTCCTTTTTTGTCTTTTAAAATATATTTATAATGAACAAAGTCATCGAAGTCTTCAGGAAAATCAATAACTACACGCCAAAAATCTTCATTATACCATTCAAGCGGGATTAACTGCGAAGGATCATTGTCACCTAAAAATTTATTATTTCCTAAAATAAAAAGCTCTTCACCAAAAACAGTAGAATATTTTAAATAAAAACTAATCTTCATTTTTTATTTTAATTAAAAAAACACAATTTAACCTGTTTGATTTGAAATGTAAAAAATACAGAATCAATTATTTTAAAAAGTAGACATTTTAAACACTTAGCTTTCTTTTAAATAAAAATTGAAAAGAAAGTTTTTTATTCTTGAGAAAAAGTATAAATTTGTACTGGATTAATAAAAGAATTATACCATGCAAAAAAAGAAATCAACTCCAGCCGATTACGAACAAGATGAATCTTCAAATACAAGCATCGTCAGCGAGCCAGAGGTTGCATATATCAGCAATTATAAAACGGATGTTATTCTTTCAAATGCTACTGAAAAACCTGAGAGGCAATTATCAGGTTTTGAGAAAATGCATATTGTGCGTGATGGAGTAACTAAAAAGGATTTAGAGCTCTTAAAGACTAAAGCAGATTTAGACTATACAATGCTTGCAAAAGCTCTGTCAGTTACCCGTGCTACATTAATTAATAAAAAAAGAAGTGAAAGATTTGGTGCTGGTCTTAGTGAAAAAATAGTAGGAATGGCAGATCTTTATTCTTACGGGTTTGAAGTTTTTGAAGACAAAGAACGTTTTAATCAGTGGATGACAAAGCCGAATAAAGCGCTTGGTGGCCAAATTCCGTATGATCTAATTGACAACCAATTTGGGCGGGAAGAAGTAAAAAATCTGATTGGAAGAATAGATTATGGTATTTATTCTTAATCACTTTACATTGAATTAATGTTAGTTTACAGAGTTGGAAAAACCAAACATGCAAATGATCTATCGGGTGAAGGAGCGAAAATAAATGGAGGTCGCTGGAATCATAAATCTATCCCTTGCCTGTACACTTCTTCAAGTCGCGCTCTTTCATTATTGGAATATACAGTAAATGTAAACGTCGATGAGATACCACGGGCGCTAAGCATAACAACAATTGAAATTCCTGATTCAGAAATTTTAATAATCAACGAAGATTCACTTCCGGGAAATTGGAAGCGCGTGCCGGTACCACCATCCACGCAGGATTTTGGAAGTAATTTATTGCGCAGCCAGAAAAATGCTGTTTTCAGAATTCCTTCCTCGGTGATTCCACAGGAATTTAATTATATTTTAAATCCACTTCATATTAATAGTAGAAATTTTAAAATAAAAGCAGTTACCGACCTGGTGTACGATATAAGAATAAAATTAGTGTGACTTTAATCTTTCCGATATTTAGTTCGATCAACAAATAAACAAATAATGCTTATTCTGTTTTAATTTTTCCCTTTTTATTTACCAGTTAACGAACAAAAAATGCATAGTTCTATTTTTGTTCAGAACGTGACTTTAAAAAAGATTAAATGAAAAACAATTGTTGCAATAAATCAGAAATATCTTTTGATGATGCGCAGTTGGTGGGTGCGTTGTTTGGTCTCCAGATTTAAAATTCCCTGTGTATCTATTTTATCAATTCTTACTTTTCCGGATGAATGAATAATTTCATGGTCATTCAATAAAATGCCAACATGAATAATTTTGCCGTTTTCATTATCAAAAAAAGCAAGGTCGCCACATTGAGCTTCCTGTAGAAAATTTACTGCCGTTCCCGCTTCTGCCTGTTGCCATGCATCTCTTGGCAGATAAACATTCAACAGTTTATAGACCGCTTGAGCATAGCCACTGCAATCAATTCCAAAAACCGATTTACCACCCCATAAATAAGAAGTGTTTAAAAATTTAAAAGCAATTTGTTTGATTTGTTTTGGATTGATTTTCACTTCTTCCGGATCCCATACTTTGCCTTTGAACTGAACTGAATTTCTTCGCCAGAAAGCTTTACCGTTTTTAAAAGCGCTCAATGAACTTCCCATCGGTACATACATGATGTGCCCGTTATAATCTACTTCGTTTATCCAGTCGGAAGTAAGATCTTTGTCAGTTTTCACGTAATGGCTTTCATCTATTTCCGCCAGGTGGCTTTGCTGCACCCATCCCTGGTAGCTGTCATATTTTAATTGAATTTTTACCCAGTTCTCGGCAGTTTTTTCAAGTATGAAAGATTTTTCTCCAAACAATTGTTGTGATACCATTTCTGATTTGTGTGAAGGTTCTGCTCTCATAGGGCTTACTGGTACACAACACACCATATATTCCATAAGTTCATTAATGTTTTTGCAAATGTAAATTATGGAAATTAATTAAGTTTACATCTTTACTAAAAAATACAAAGCATTTTTGAAATCGGATAAATATAATGATATCACTGATGCAGAATTACTGCAGAATTTTTATAAAGATCATGATAATAAGTGGCTGGGAATTCTGCTGCCGCGATACACGTTGCTCTTACTCGGTGTTTGTATGAAGTATTTAAAAAATGAAGAAGATGCGCGTGATTGTGTGCAGCAAATTTTTTTAAAAGTGATTAACGAATTGCATAAATATAAAGTTGATTATTTTAAAAGCTGGATTTACATGATCGCGAAAAATCATTGTTTAATGAAGCTGCGTGGCAATAAAAATGTTTCTGTAGAATTGAATGAAAAAACAATTCCGGCAGAGGAAGGACAAATTGATAAAACAGATTTGATTGAAAAAGAAACACTTCTCGCAAAAATGCAACAAGCGATAAAACAATTAAATCCGGAGCAACAGGAATGTGTAAATTTATTTTACCTTCAAAAAAAATCTTATTCGGAGGTTTCAGAAATAACCGGGTTTACGATGCT